>JAGLOH010000069.1 GCA_023139025.1 Candidatus Heimdallarchaeota archaeon
GAGATCTTCTTTTGGAATATCCCATCCAACTTTCACTTCAAATCCAGCATTTTCAAGTACTTCAATTATTTTTTCATTTAATTTGTCAGATAATAATACTTTGGGCATTTTTTTCACCTATAGATTCCATACTTCTTCAATTGCTGTTAAGAGTTCCTTCAACCCATCTAGAGTATGATCTCCCATGTGACCAATTCTAAAAGTTAAACCTTTAAGTTTACCATAGCCATTGGCAACAACAAGATTCTTTTCAGCTAAACCTTTGTTAAGTTCTCCAACATCTTTCTCAAGTTTATTTCCCACAGTAGTTACTGTTATAGATCTATAACCTTCTTCAGCAAAAAGACCAAAACCATGTTTTAGAGCCCATTCGTGTGTATAGTCAGCCATTTCTTTATGTCGTTTGAAGATATTCTCTGCTCCTTCTGCTAACATCTGTTTAAGCTTGTAGTCTAAAGCGAATAATAAAGAGATATTTGGAGTTGAAGGTGTTTGTTTCTTCTTTTCATAATAACCAAGGATTTTTTCTAGATTTATGTACAATCCTTTCGAAGGAACTTCTTTTGCTCTGTCTAAAGCTCTTTGCGAGACGATTCCAATTGCAAGACCAGCAGGCAATGCGAAACACTTCTGGGTTGATGCAAAAACCAAATCTGTCCCCCATTCATCAGGAAGTAACATGTCACCACCCATTGCTGAAACTGCATCGACAACCAATAAAGTATCAGGATAGTTTTTAAGTAAATTCCCAATTGCTTGGAGATCAGCTTTAACTCCGGTACTGGTTTCATTGTAACAGATAGTCACAACCTCATAGTCCGATGTATCAAGTCTTTCTTTTATCATCTCTACGGTAACGGCCTTTCCCCACTCAACTTCTAGTTTTGATGCAATTCTTCCGCTGTCAACAATTGCTTCATACATTCTCCCTGAAAAGGAACCATTTACACAGCAAAGTGCTTTCCCAACAGGAGTAATCAAGTTTCTTGCAGTTATATCCATGAACAAAGTTCCGGATGCAGTCAAAACCAAAACATGCTGTTCTGTTTTGAAAAATTCTCGTAATTGTGTTAGAACACTATCGTAAAGAAGTGTAAAATCATTACTTCTGTGACCAAACAAAGGTTTAGCTTGTTCTTTTAGAACATCTTCTTTTATCTCTGTTGGTCCAGGTATCCATAATTTTTTATGCATTAAATCACCTTATTTATTACGTGACATTGAACACACTAGATAAAAAAAGGTTATTGTCAATAGATGGCTAATCTTCAGATGAGGGAATTCTGTATAAAAGTTGTTCAATTGGTCCTTTATCTATTTTTACTGGAAGCTCATACCCACTAGAACGGTTGTTTAACCACAACTTGATTCCCGAGTAAGACAATGAACTTAATTGCAAAGATACTGTGAATATGAGAGAGAAGAAGAGAACATCTTGGGGAGCGACTTTGAAGAACAAAAGAATTATCGATATTGGAATTATAAGAATGCAAATTGAAGCCATTGGCAATCCTAGAAAAAGATATACTGACTCATTCCAAATCTGGAGTAATACAGCCCCTCCGCTTTCTCTTAGAATTGAGATGAAAACAACCATAAAGAGAAGAATTGCGGCAATTGACAAAAGAACAGTTGCAATGGCAATTAACCAGATATTATGAACAAAAGTATTAACAATTATCAGCAATAAACCAACAATTAAGAAGAAAAAACCAACAAATACACCTTCACTATAAACATTCTCCTCATTGTTTTTCAAGGCTGAAATCATTATGATAGTTTCTTATTATGGTCTATAAATTTTTTTCAAGAACAAATTAGCTTGAGAAGAGAAACTACAAAAGTATTACAACTTTATATAAAGTTTCTAAAAAGCAAAAGAAAAACCCTTGAAATGCCATAATGAGCAAATTAGACGCCCTTAAACTTGAAAGTCACTTTGGATTATTATGGTAAGGTTTTTTAGGTCGAGTTTTGAATTGTGGTTGATGGCTATCCAAAGAGATAAACAGAAGTCAGCATTGAAAAAAACTCTTCAAAAATTTACAGAGTTATTGCCTTCTGTTAAACCAGAAGTACCTCCTGCTGAAAAAGCATTAGTTATTATTGATGGTACTGCTAAATCAAAAGCAGCTGTTCTGTGTGCAGGGGAGCTAAATAGACATTTTGGAACAAAAATCGATGTTATTTGTTTCTATACAAAACAACCTATAACAACTTCAGAGACAACTAAAGAAAGCTATGAAGACTCTCTAGCTTTTGCATATGAACATCTTCGTAGTGAGGATTTTGAAATTAAAGGAGAAGTTGTTGAAAACTTGGAAAATCTTAAATCTATTCTGGACAATGTTATTATGACAACAGAATATGATATTATTATTTTGCCTTCTTCATTTATAGGTTTGAGGGAAACTCAGATAACAGATGATGAAGATGAAGATACAGAAGCCAGCATTACAGTTTTAGGAAGTTTATTTGATCATCTTCTAGAAGACATCGAAGGGGTACCTGTTCTTTTAGTAGAGAGTGAAAGGATAAATCTTGACTTACTATTCAAAAATATTGGTTTATTTTTCAGTAATACTACACAGTTACCTTATATGTTTGAAAAAGCTCTAAAATACAGTTTAAAGAAATCGGATATACATTGTTTGATTAATATTGATCCAAGTTACCATGAAAATAAAAGTAAAGAGGAATTGGAAGCTCTTGTAAAGAAATCGAAAGAAGATTTAGAAAGGTTTGAAAGAGCAAATTCAGAAGTCTTTCGCGAAGCATCAAGATTCGTCGACACACACATAATTTCAACAGACAGTATGGAAGTTTTCAAACAGGAACTCTCAAGCTTCGGTAAGGATACAGGTATTCTTATGATTTATATGCCTACTACACATTCTAGCCTCTATGGTTTTTTCACAGATTTGCTTGAAGATCCAGATATAGCGTTTCCAATTTTAATTGCTAAAAGAAAAATAGTAGAAGAGAAAGAAGAACCAAAGAAAGAAGAACTGGAAGAACAAGAAGAAAAGAAAGAACGAGAAGAAGTTGAGGTAGAAAAAGAAGTTGAGGTTAAAGAAGAAGAAAAGATTGTTCTAGATGAATCCATAAAAGAGTCAATCAAAGAGGAAGTGAAGAAAGACATCTTAGGGATTACTGATAAAAAAGAGAAAGAGGAAGAGGAAGTAGAAAAAATTCCCGTGATTAAAGAAGACTTACATATTGAAGAAAAGGAGGAAGAGGAAATGACAGAGATAGATGAAATCACAGAAGAAGTAAAGGAAGAAGTAATTGAAGAGATAAAGAAAGAAGTCGTTAAAGAGGTTAAAGATGAACCCAAAAAGGAAATAAAGAAAGAAGTTGCTAAAGAGCTCAGTAAAGAAGAAAGCATTGAAGAGCTGAAAGAAACGATTATAGAAGAAATCAAAGAAGAGATCAAAGAGGAAATCAAATATGAATTAAGAAAGGACCTCAAGGAACCTAAAAAGGAATTGAAAGAAAAAGTTATTGAAGAAATAAAGGAAATGAAAATTCCCAAAGAGGATGAAGTTGAGGAAGAAATTTCTGAAGAGGAAGCAGAAGAGGAAAACGCAGTAGCTTCCAGAAATGATTTCGAATAAATTAGAATTAATATAACCGTTTGATTATCGAAATCAAACATGATCAAACCAAGCAAATCTTGGTTTAAAATTGAAAGATTGTGATTAATTGGCAAGTGTTCTAGATAATTATGGATGGGTAGTAACTATTATAATCGTAATTATTGTTCTTGCCACAATTCTATTACTTATGAAGGAAGGGATTGATGCAACTAAAATTACTGTTACAGGGGCAGTTGTTGTTGCTTTGATATACATGTTCTTTATGGACTGGAAATTAGGATTTGAAGAAAACCTTAGCTTTGAACACGTACCACACAATTTTCTAGAAGCTTTAGCGCAAACAATTAATGTGGAAGCGATTCTAATTATTTTCTCAGTTAGTATAATTGTAGCTCTTACACGAGGAGCAGGATTCTTTGATTTCATATCACTTTCTATAGTGAAATTAACTAAGGGAGATCCAAGAAAATTAATGATAGCATTAGGGGGATTAACTTTCTTTGTTTCAATGTTTTTTGATAACCTTTCAGCAATAATTCTGTTAGGATCCTTAACGGTGGTTATCTGTAGGCAACTAGAATTGAGATTAAGACCTTTTGTACTTTTTGTGGGGATTAACACCATAATTGGAGGACTTCCCACGCCTGTTTCGTCACTTCCCAACATTATTTTCTATAACTTACTTAATCCTGGAACATTGACTAAAGATATCAGTTTCATCTCCTTTATGGGCTATATGCTACCAATAGCTATTTTCTTCTTTGGGATCGCAACTGCTTTCTTCTTCTTTATCTATAGGAAAGATATACTAATTGAAATATCTGATGAGAAAAAAGAACAATTGGGAAGAATCAACCCATGGTCTGGTATCGAAAATAGAATGAACATCTGGAAATCTGTTATCCTTTTAGGAATTCTATTTGTTGGTTTCTTACTAACAAGCGTTCAAGTCGAAGGAACTTTAATTGGTATTGCTCTAACTCAAGTAAAAGAAGTATCTGTAATTCAAAGCGCGTCAGATGGTTTTACTAAAACAGTATTCCAATTTCCAGATGTAGCATTTATTGCATTAATTGTTTCAGTGATAGGCGTTTTTATGTTTAGAGCAGATTTGAAGGAATATATTGAGGAAGGAGTTGAATGGGAAATGATAGTTTTCTTCATAGGACTTTTTGTTTTAATGGGTGTATTAACCGCATCTGGTGCATTATCACCTCTTAGCAAAATAATGACTAGTTTCTTAACAACGAATCCTTCAACGGGGAAAATTGCCATAAGTGGTCAATTGATTGTTGCTGTAATAATAGGTGTTGTAGGTTTACCAATTACAGGTTTTCTAAATGGCTCTTCAGCTGCGTTGATTTTCTCATATATTTTCCAGACCCTACCTCAAGGTATTGTACCAGGTCTTTGGATAGGGTTTGTATTAGGAGGAAATATTGGGGGAGCATTAACACCTCTTGGTTCTATTACTATTCTCATGGCACTTGAAATACTCAAACGCGAAGGAGATAAAATTTCCTTTCTGCAATATATAGTTAGAATGCTCCCTCTCACGCTGCTTTTTGCGGTTCTAAGCATTGGATATTCAATGTTATTGATAGGAATTGGAATATAGCATTAGTTTTTCTCTTGCCAAGTTCTTCCGTCCCAGTGGGTCATACCTTTTGTTGCTACTCCATCTGGTTTCTTTCCTGCAGCTAGTTCTTCATGTGTTAACCAGTACATTGAAGGATGTTCAGTATTATACAGAATATTATATGCTTGTGGCATGTGTTTCACAATAACATGAGCACTCACATCTCCCTCATAGATTTCTCCATCATGCTCCATACCTATAGGTTTCTCAAGTTTAACTTCAACTTTCTTAGCAGTTTTATAGAGAGTATTTTTAAGCTTCAAATGGTTTCCTTTGAATATTTTTTGAATGCCCAGAAGTGTTTGGAATTTTGTCATATTTTCTGATATGAAGACATCAAAGAAATCATTCTGAGGATGAGCATTAACGCAAGCTAGCATTCCTCCGCCAACAGCTTTTCCAACACCTATTGCTACCAACATCAATTTGAAATCTATAGGTTCTCCATCATCTAAAATTATTGTGCCTTTTCTCTGTTTTACAGTTACAAGTTTCTTAATTGCTAACAGAGTATATTTAGTGTGGCTCTTCATCCAGCTCATTTCACCTTCCATATTAGCTATGTTTACTAATGATGAAATACCAAAATCAAACATATTACCAAAATAGACATCAAACTTTGTATCAGGATAAGATGCATGACCTATCGAAGATGGAGAAATAGCTGTTTTTTCAATTAGAGTTCTAGCAGCATTTTCAGGATTCCATGGAATTCCCATGAAAGTACAATAATCATTTCCAGTTCCAAAGGGTAAGACGCCAAATGCTATACTCTTTCTTTTTTGCTCAGAAAAACTCATTATACCATTAATAGCTTCATTTACAACTCCGTCTCCACTCGCAACTATAATCCTATTAAAACCATCATTAATAGCTTGCTTAGTTAATTCTTGACCTTGAGCTCTTTTGGTAGTAAAAATCACATCATAATCTATTCCACTTTCTTTGATAATAGGTTCAGCTTTTTCCCACCTTTTTGGGCACAAACCTGATCCAGCGTTGGGATTAACTATGAATTTCCATTTTAAAGCCATGAGAGTTAGTTATCTTAAAGTTACATATAAAGTCTTTAGTGTTATATTCGCAAAGAATATTTTTAAGAAAATTTCGTAAGATATTAATGATTATATATCTCTGAAACTATCTTCATTTGGGAATTAAGATGCTTTCAAAGTATGACATAATAATATTGGGGGGAGGTACAACTGGGTTAGTTGCTTCCAAATATGCTGTTTTATTAGGGGCGAAAACACTTGTAATAGAAGCAGATAGAATTGGGGGAGATTGTACATGGACAGGTTGTGTTCCAAGTAAATCATTAGTTTTTGCTTCGTCTCTAATTAAAAAAACTTCAGAAGCAGTAGATTTAGGGTTTATCGACGCTGATTATAAGGTTAAATTTAGCGCTGTTAAAGACTATATTAACAAAACAGTAAATGACATCTATGAGGAGGAAAAACCAGAAGTTCTTCAAAGAGAGGGAATTGATGTTTTGATTGGTGAAGCTCATTTTGTTTCTTCAAAGGAAGTTGAAGTAGATGGCCAAAGATTTAGAGCTAAAAAATTCATTATTGCTACAGGAGCAAAACCAACAATTCCAAGAAAGTATATTGAAGGATTAGATGATGTACCATATCTAACTTCTGATTCTATTTTTGGAATTCCTGAACTTCCTAAACATTTACTCATTTTAGGGGCAGGACCTATAGGTTGTGAACTTAGTCAAGCTTTCAAGAGATTAGGCTCAAAAGTTACTCTAATAGATATGATGAAGAACATCTTACCTCGTGAACTTAAAGAAGTTAGTTCTGAGTTAGAATTGATTCTAAAAGCAGAGGGTATTAGATTAGCTTTGGGAGATCCTGTGAAAAAGGTTAAACAAAATGCGAAAGGTGAAATAGAAGTTTATACAAAAGAAGGAAATAAGCTTATAGGGTCTGATTTACTAATTGCTGTCGGCAGAGAACCTGCAATTGAAAAATTAAGTTTGGAAAAAGCTGGAGTTAAGGTTTCTGATAATGAAATCATTTTAGATAAATATCTACGAACCTCTAAGAAACACATTTATGCAGCAGGAGATTGTGTAACCCAATACAAATTCACCAACATTGCAGGATATCAAGGTTACATAGCTGTTCGTAATGCCTTGTTACCCTTTTATAGCAAAGGAATGCCCAAATATATCTCTTGGACAACCTTTACTGACCCAGAAGTTGCATTTGCTGGAGAAACTAACAAAATTAACTCAATTGTTAGAGATGAGTTTGAGAAGCATACCTTACCTAACAGCCAAATTGATCGAGCAAGAACGGATAACCAAGTAGATGGATTTATTCAAATTTATTCTTCAACAAAAGGGAAAATCATTGGAGCATCTATTGTCTCTTCTAGAGCTGGTGAACTGATACATGAATTTTTACTAGCAATGCTAAATAAGACAAGTATTTCAAAAATAGCTAAGATGGTTCATTCTTATCCAACATATTCAATGGGAAACATGCAACTAGCAGGAAATATTGTAGAAAGGAATATTTTTCAAAGTTATCTGGGTGGATTCTTAAAGAAAATTTCAAGAATTTATAGATTATATAAGTAATTAAGCTATTCTAAAGGCCATCTCTTCTCGACTAGAGGAGTTTCACATTTCCTACAGACATTTTGCTTAAATTGAGAATAGCCAAATTTGTCAAGCCCATTTTCAATTTTTGTCGCTTGAGTACAGATAAAATCAAAATTGCAGGTTGGGCAATGAAAATATGTACAAGGTTTACTTATCATTGGTGAAATCATCTGTCGAGGGCATGTAGACCCCTTTATTGCCCTTGAACAGTCACAAACTAGGTGATTTCCAACGATAGTCATAAGTAGAAACCAAATAACCCCATTAAAAAATTTTGGATATATAGAAAAGAAATAAAAAAAGAAACAAGAGTATTAAGGTAAATTGATGAGAATATCATCCAGCTCTTGTTGTAAGAAATTCAGAGGTATTCCTATATATATTGGTGTAGCTGTAAGTTCAGCAACCAGTGCAATTGAATTTCCATCTGTGATATAAGCTATTATATCTATCTCAAAGACTATCGTGAAATTAACTTCTTGCGATGTACCCAGTTTTACAGTCACCTGTAAGGGATCACCAAAGACCTCTGTTCCATTCATTAATATTATATCAATTCTTGCTGATTTTGGCATATACCCTAGCTTAGGAGTCGTTACTATAGCTGTAACTTCAACTGAACTATTGTCAGAAGCTAATGCAATAGTAGGAGTTGACAAAGAGAAAGCTCCAGGATTGTCTTGGAAAGCCTTATAGCTCAAATAGACGTCAATACCAATAACTGCTGCTCCAGCCAAAATCAAAACAAAGATTACCAGAAATACTTTTGTTCCAGTTCTCATGGATGGGATAGGGCTATTCAATAT
>JAGLOH010000007.1 GCA_023139025.1 Candidatus Heimdallarchaeota archaeon
TCCAAAGTCAACTTGTGCGTCAATTGTAACATAGTAGTATATGATATCTTGAGCAGCGTAATAGTATTGGTCAGCAACAAGGTTTAGATCGATAGTCGTTAGATCAACATTTGTGTTTTGAATTGCTAATGCACTTAATGCAGATTCTAAGTATGGTGTTACACTAACTATAGAACTCATAGTAGTCCATAGACCATCATACATTTCCCAGTCATTAGGATTCCACATGGGTCCTTGTGGTGAGAATGTTGGCCAGACATAGTTACCTAGTTCAGGTGGTTTAGAAACATTCGCTGGATCATACATTGTTATATCAGCTTCAGCCCACAAACCATCGAAACCAACCATATCAACACCTAGAATTGGATTGCCAATTGAGGATAAACCATTTGTCTTGAATTCAGTGATACCATCTACAAAATCTGGATCAGATGCAGGTGGTAAATCAAAGTAGAAAACAAAGTTGTTTACCAGGTAAGTCCATGAACTTGGTGATGGTAATGAAGGTGTAACATCAACTGTTTTGGCAGGATTATACTCGATAGTTAAATTAGCCCAAACATCAGTCATTGAATAGAAATCAAGATCTGTTGTAACATTGAGTAGCATGCCAGAAACGGTATCATAACCCCAGAATACATCTAATGAAATTTCTGGTTCAGTAGCATTTAAATGCATTTCAATTTCAAAGTAACCGTTTGTAATATCATAAGTAGTTGTTATACCTGGTTTGCCGTCTGTATCGTTTTGAATTTGAGAGAATGTATTTAACTCATTCCAATCAGTTGTTCCAGCATAGAAAGTTTGCATTGGTATAATATTGTCACTAAATGGCCAGTAATCATGTGCACCCCAATTGAAATCCCAGTCTACATCCTCACCAAAAATCAAATTTAGGTCAGAAAGCATTGTGAAATCCATTAGTGGAGTTGGTACTATTGAACCAGTTCCTAATGTAAATTCGAAATCAGGTATATTCATAGTGTAGAATGGACCATTACTCCAGAGCCAATTCAATGAATCAGGACTAGTAACTAAAGTTGCATACAGATAACCATTGTCATATCCTTCACCATATTGACGTTCATAAATGAAGTTTGCACCTTGTTCATAAGGATCAACTGTTGAAGGTGAGTATGGCAGACTTGCAGGGACATTGTCAGCAGGAAGCATAGCTACTTTATCAGCTGCTCCTGTTGCGAAACCATCATAATATGCGTTGAATCTGTAATTCTGCAAACCATGTAAGAATTGTTCTCCAATATTATATCCATAATATCCATCGTCGTATCCTGCGTTATATCCGGCAACTATTCCGTCTTGGTAACCAGAATCTCGGGCATCCCATGGATCAGGCCATGGTTCTGGAGGCCAATAATTTGGTCCAGGATATGCACCGAATTTGTCAGCGTCGCCTGACCAGTATCCATTCCAATATTGATTTTCATAACCCTCTACATAGCCACTCCAGTAGGTTTGCCATTCAGCGTCATATAGTTCATTGTATAATTCTCTTCTGAAGTACTCTTGAGCGCCTTCATATAGATAACCTTCTTGATACCACATTTCGTAGTATTTGGGATAATCCCAATTGTAACCAAAGTCATAGACATCTGTTGCAGTTGGCATTGAACCCATGAATCTCTTATCTGGAATTCTGTTTGTTAGATAATCACCTTGTCCAGTGCTAAAACCATCAGCTTTCGCAATTTGAAATCCATCGTAGTATCCATCTAATGCAAGCAAACCGTCATACCATGCTGGATCTCCTCCACTTTCTTGTGAAGATTGGTAACCTATATCATAACCTACAGCAAGCCCTAGGTCATAACCAAACCACCAGATGTTATCATCACTGTACCAGTCTTCTTGAGGATAACTATACGAGTTGTAACCCCAGGAATTGTTTTGATCATTGAAACCTCCATCGAAAGTGATTGGGAATGAACTATTAAATCCACTCCAGAAATCAGGTTCTATGGGGTCATTGAAATTACCCCAAGGCCAATAATCCCAGAAATCTGTCAGATTAGTTTGTGCAAAGTCTTCAGGAAATGAAAACTGTGAAGCATTTACATATACTCCCAAATCATCATTTAGTTGTAAGAATGTGAATATTTCCATTGCTTCAGCTAAAGTTTGATTTACATATCCACCACCTGTATCATCCCAGTTATATAGATAGATGTTGTCCATGGCGGAGATATATGTAACAATTTCGCTACCCTCTAATGATCCAATTATTCCTTTATCAAAGGATGGACCTCCGACTTGCTCAAGAAGCATATCAAGGATATCCCAAATTCCATCACCATATTGGAACTCTGAAATGTTGTAGTAAAGTTTTTGACCACTTGTTACAGCATTAAGTTCGGGGGTTGATGGAAAAGGAGAATCTGTATATGCATCTGTTACAGCCATCGGCGAAGAAGGAGTAACGAAAGGCAGTAATATTATTAATAAACCTATTCCTAAAAATATTTGTCTTTTCATATTTGAACCCCTCTTGGTTCTATTACTATATATTAAATTTTCATTTAAAAATATAATGTTCGTGTTTTTTCGAACTCTCATGTTCAAAATTAGAAATTTATAAAAATAGCTCTTTGTGAATCACTAAACAATCTAAAAGAAAGAAGGATAAAATTGTGATTTCTTTGTTCAATCTAACTCAGTTGGTTGCTCAAACTGGCTCCCAAAGAAATCGAATACTTGATAACTTCCGCACTCAGAACAATAAAATGTTAGAATGAAAGCTTTTGTCCTATCTTCACCAATAAAGTCTTGATCACACATTTTCTCGCAGAATTTGCAGTAAATGTTAAGTTTAGGTTTTTCCTCTGCCATTAGTTCTCACCAATGATTTGTTATTATCGTTTTTAAGTTATTTCATTTTCCCTTCGAATGCTCTAACATTCTAGTTAATCTGTGAATAACGTCATCTATCTTTGACAAATTTACTGAACCGAAACTTGCTCTTATATAATTCTCTTGAGATGGTCCAAATTCTGTACCAGGTACTAAAACAACTCTAGCTTCCTCGAAAGCTTTTTCAGAGAATTCTTCACCAGTTGGATATTTTGATTCAGATATATCGGGATAGCAATAGAATGAGCCTGATGATTTATGACATTTAATGCCTTCAATTGAGTTGAAACCTTTAACAATAGCATCTCTTCTTTGTTGAAACTCTTGTTTAATGTATTTTTTGAATTCTTTTGCTTCATCTGTATCCATATAATTAGCAAGAGCTACTTGTGCAGGTGTTGTTGCATTTGCAATGACATAAGTATGATAACCAATCATGGGTTTCATGATTTCAGCTGTTGATACTCCAAAACCCATCCTCCATCCAGGAATAGCAAAGGTTTTTGAGAAAGAATTAGCAGTTAACGTTCTTTCATAAGCACCATCTATTGCACCAATATGGACATGTTTTTTTTCATCAAATGTATAGTATTCATACACTTCATCGCTAATTATCATCAGATTGTGATCTTCAGCTATTTCAACAAGGGCTTTTAACTCATGTTTTTCCATAATAGCTCCAGTGGGATTGCATGGAAAATTCAAAATCATCATTTTAGTTTTGTCATTGACTAACTCTTTCATTTTCTCAATATCTATCTTGAAATCACTAGTAGATGGCATCCAAACCGTTCTTCCTCCTGCTAACTGTACTTGGTGAGGATAAGTTAAGAATGAGGGATCTTGAATCAATACTTCTTCACCTTTTTCCAGATAAGTTTGTAATGCAACGTATACTAACTGAACACCCCCACAAGTTATTAGAACTCCATCTGAACTATAATCGACACCATATTCTTCCTTGTATTTTCTCGCAACCATTTTTCGAAGTTTGGGATTGCCTGGAGATTGGTCATAGTTGTTGTAGTTGAAATCTACTGCATATCTCATTTCTCTTTTTAGCACTTCTGGAGTTGTAATATCTGGTGCACCAATACCTAAAGAGATTGTATCAGGTACACCTTGTGCTTTTGCAAAAAGCTCACGAATACCACTTGGTTTTATTTTCTTCATTTTTTCTGACTGAAAAATCATCAATAACCAACACGAGTAAAAATAGAGCAAAATTAAATCTTTTCGTAGGGCACAAGAATACGTTACCTACAATAATGTGGAAATCTTTGTAGTTGGTGATTCCAGCTCTGCTAGAATTTGTTTTGTTTTACTTCTCAATGTAAGCTTTTCCTCGGATTTGTCAATTAACTCTTTTGCTTTCTGAATTGCTGATTGCATTGTATATTCATTATGTAAAGGAATTCCTATATCTGAAATATATTCAAGAACATCGAGAGGTTTAGGGTAGTAGGAAATAGAAGGAGTTCCTAAAGCCGCTGCTTCTCTAGCCATAGTAGCCCCACCTGTTATACACAAGTCTGAATAATAATACAAAGTTAATGTATCTACAGCTCTTGGAGGAACGATAATTCTGTTCTTAAATTTCTTTTTTAATAATTTTTCTTGGCTTTCATATCTTGGAAAAATTACAGCTCTTCCATCATATGTTTTGAAAATTTCTTCCAAAATCTCAACAAGAAGAGTCTGTCCAACCATATTTCTTTCAAGCATATAAGCTGCACTGCTTTCCTCTGGACGACCTACAATGAAACTATCATCTACATGTAATCCTAACATCTCAAGAGTTTCTTTTTGAGGTTTAAAATCTTGCAACCATGCTACTTCATCAATACCATCATATGGCTCTAATTGATCTCGTGTGGCTCCAAGTGAGAACCATTTATCATCAGTTATACATGAACTATAAACCAAATATTTGGATAATGGGATCGTCAATTTTCCAACAGCCTTTGCATGGGGTGAGTCATTGATTGTAATCGTAGGTATTCCTAAACCAAAAGCTACTCTGGTTGATTCAGGGGATGAGAAGGATATATGGTAATCTGGTTTATTTTCAAGACTGTTAATATAATCTGCAAGGTGTGCAATTCTCTCATTTCCTGCTTTTAATTTGCCATATAAAGTTCCTCCCCCATGTTTACCCATAATTTCTACATCTAAGTCCAAAAGAGAGAAAAGACTGGCAACATAATCATAATTTCTGCATGTGAAAATAGCTTCATGACCTGCTTTCTCTAATTCTTTTGCTATTGCATTAAATAGTAAGGGTTCTTTTGAAGTTACAGCATCAAACCAGACAATCATCAAACCAATACAAACTTTAATACAAAAAAACCTTATGCTTGAAAAGTAAAAGAAAAAGAAGGTTTAATCGCATTTACTATAACCGCAACTCTTGCAAGTAAAGCACCCTTCAGCAAATTCTAACATGCTTCCACAATCTGGACAGGCAATTACTCCATTAGAACGGACGATGGTTTCACCTTCTAGATATTTCTCCAGAACATGAGCTATTCCATCTGGACATGATAAAACAGTTTGTCCTTGATAGAAGTTTGGACTTGGACATCTTATTCCTGCTAAATGGTCTGCTATCGATTCCAATTTTATTCCTGATCTCAATGCAAGAGAGATTAATCGTCCAACAGCCTCACTTTGGCTAGCAATACAACCTCCACTCTTACCTACCTGAACAAAAACTTCACAAACGCCTGTTTCATCACTATTAACAGTGACATAAAGATTACCACAACCTGAACGAATCTTATGGGTTCGTCCAACTGTTATCTCAGGTCTAGGTCTTGGTTCTACTTTCTCAGAAATAATAGTTAATTTCTTTGAATCCTGCTTTTCTGGTTTCTTTGTTGAAAGTACCTGATATTTTCTTGAACCATCGCGATAAACAGTTATACCTTTGCATCCTTGTTTGTATGCTAACATATATGCATTGGCAATATCCTCCTTTGTAGCAGTTGAGGTGAAATTTATTGTTTTTGAAGTAGCGTTATCATTATACCTCTGAAAAGCAGCTTGCATCCTAATATGCCATTCAGGAGTTATATCGTGTGAAGTAACAAAGATATTTCTTAAATCCTCAGGAACCTCTTCCAAACCTTGAATGGTGTTAGAGGAAGACACTTTTTCTAGTAGTTCTTCTGAATGGATTTTCAAATCCTTTAGATTTTGTTCAAAAAGTGGATTGACATCAAAAAGCTTCTTTCCATCTAGTACATTTCGAGTAAAAGCTATAGCATAATAAGGTTCGATTCCGCTGGAACAGCCAGCGATTAAAGAGATAGTTCCTGTAGGTGCTATTGAAGTAACAGTAGCATTACGAAGGTTTTCAGTTTGATCTCGATATATACTTTTATTGAAATTGGGAAAGTTACCTTTCTTTTCACCTAATACTTGAGATTCATCCCGTGCTTTTTTTTGCACAAAAGCCATCACCTCATTTGCTATAGCTAACCCATCTTCTGAATCATAACGAACTTTTAATTTAATAAGTAAATCAGCAAAACCCATAATTCCAAGACCTATTTTCCTATTAGCTTTAGTCATCTGTTCAATTTCTTGCAGTATATAATGATTTTTTTCAATTACGTTATCTAGAAAACGAACAGCTGTTCGTACAGATTTTTCCAGCAAGTCCCAATCGATTTTACCTTTATTTACGTGCTGCAAAAGGTTAACAGAACCGAGATTACAACTCTCCCAAGCTAGCATGGGTAACTCACCACAATTATGAGTACTGATTCCATTTGCTGAAAAGGCATTTTCACCAGGTATTTGAACATCATAAACTTCTTTCTTACCAATATGAATTATATCCGAAATATTGGCTAAGAAGCGTTCTCTATTTTGATCTCTTTTGTAACTCACTAATCTTTCATCCAATATTTGTTGTTTCTCCACATCTGCAAAACCAACAAGTTCAGCAAAATATGTAAGATTATCCTTAGAGATTACAAGCTCATGCTGTGGCTTTGTTTTATACTTTTTGTATCCACCTTTCCTATCGGGCATCTCTCTATATTGTTCATTTCTTCTGTTTTGATAGATTGTTGAAGCAATACCCATTCTATGAAGCATTCTTTGAACAGCTCTAAGTGTATCAAGATTTGATTGAGCTAGACGAACAGAGACTCCTTTGACTTGTGTTCCTTGAACTGAACCATCTGCATCAAACAGACCCTTTAGAAAACCTACATGAAAATCATAACTTGTTGTTTCAACAAGGGGTGTAAGTAATTTAGAGCCTTGAGACATACCATAATTTTCAGCCAAATCATGAAGTGCCCTTAGCTTCAGTACGTGTTCATCACGATTTTTTATCCTAAAGAATCCTTTGAAATCTGAACGATGGGGAAGATTGAAGGCATGTTCTTCTATTTCACTCCTAATAGATTGAGAACCACGATTTTCACCCCAAACCATTATCCTTGCATTTCTTTCTGTTATAACACCATCACCAAGTAGCATACCTAAGAGATATCCATCAGCATAGGAACCTTCTCCAAATTCCCAACGTGAGTTTCGACTATTACTTAAGACTAACTTATCACCAGGTTTTAAATCAACAATTTGTTTCCATTTTGTTTCTAAATTATTTCTAGTTATTTTAGTTGCTACTTCGACTAGATGATTTGCAGTTCCTTGAATTGAGTAACCTCTATCTGTATTTATTTCAAGAATATCTTTGTAACCAGTTGAGAAAAAACCTTTGTCAGTGGTTGAAGGATATTTACCATTGTGTAGAAGGTATACTTTTTGATCAGTTAGATCATGAATCATTTTAGGTCCTTTGTCAGTAGTTACCCAAGTTTCTCCAACTAAACACGGATTAGTGCTCTCTATCTCGCCTAATTCTGGCGTGGGGTTATCTTTATTTATTCTATCAATAAAAACAATTCCAGGTTCTCCATTTTTCCAAGCCATTTCAACAATTTTGTTGAAAACCTCTTTAGCATTCATTTTACCAGATACTTTGTTGATTCGTGGATTAATTAAATCATAATCTTCATTTTTCTCAACAGCTTTCATGAAATGTTCAGTAATTGCTACAGAGAGATTGAAGTTGGTTAAACGATTTTGATCTTCTTTACAAGTAATGAACTCCATGATATCAGGATGATCAACACGTAAAATACCCATGTTCGCCCCACGACGGCGCCCTCCTTGCTTCACAGTGTTTGTAGCAGCATTGAAAACCTCCATAAAAGAAAGAGGACCACTTGCTATTCCCCCAGTAGTTTTTACTACATCATTTTTTGGCCTAAGCTTAGAAAAACTGAAACCTGTTCCTCCGCCGCTTTGGTGAATTAGAGCACTATGTTTTACAGCATCAAAGATTGAAGACATATCATCTTCTATCGGTAGGACAAAACAAGCACTGAGTTGACCTAGAGCTGTTCCTGCATTCATAAGTGTTGGTGAATTTGGCAAAAACCTTAGTGATGTCATCAATTCTAAAAATTCTATCCTTTCCTCTTCCGAGCTAGCAATAGAACTTGCGACACGATTAAACATCTCTTCTGGTGTTTCAATTACTTTGTTGTTCTCATCTCTAAGCAGATATCTTTTTTCAAGAACAGTTTGAGCATTTTTTGATAATATTACTGCAGTCACAATAACCCCTTTCTTAGTGTATTTTTACTTTAGTTTATAAACCCCGACGAGTTTTTTGACTTGTTGCATGATTTTACAAAATCGAAACTACAAGTAAGTATAATAAAGGATTCGAAACGATATTTAAGCCTTTACAACATTCATCTATTGGAGAGTTCAGCCTCTCTAAGTAGCGTAGAAATCCGACAAAAATAATACGCGAAAATTACAGAAACGAGATTGGTTTTAAATCAATTAAAAATACTATGGACAAAAATCATGCCTTACACAAAACATATGTCCAACTGTGATGGAGAATTCCGATAAACTTTAATTTATGCAAGTTATATTAGTTCCATACAATGAAATTCAGAATGAATCGAAGAGCATTATCTCCAATAATCTCAGTTGTATTAATGTTTGCTCTAATAACTGCTGCAATAGGGATTTCTTTAGTCTACATGATGCCCAGCATAAGCCAATTCAAAGATAAAAGTTACAATAATAGCAGTAACCTATATTTCATAGCTCTAGATGCCACTATACAAGATCTAATTCAAAGTCTTCCTCCTGCAAGTTCTGACTTCCTATATGTACAAGAAGAAGGAACTATTCGGTTAGTTGAAGATTGGGCTTTTACATTCATTCTGAAAGATATTTTAGGAGCTCAAAATATTTTGGTTTTACAAGATAATGTTACGAGAATCATTCATCGTAGTACAGCTGTCGGAGATTACGACGAAGGAGAGCATAGATATATAGTTGGTCCTCAAAATCAAGACTATCTGTTTCTCAATGGAAGTAGTACAGTTTACAATGACATAGCAGTTGTAAACACCTCAAGAGCAATATACGAACCTGCATTTCTAGAATTAGCACTCTATTATAGATATACTCTATCTACTGAATATGTTGTTTCAGGAATTGAGGAAATCTATTACATGGACATTATTAATGTGAAGTTTGTTAAAGATGATTCTGTCTCATTATTTAGCGAAACTCAGAAATATGTCGATATTCAACTAACCTATGCAGGAACTGAAACACAATATCTGGGAGAGTTTGAATATAGTAATGATATGCAAGGTGAAATAACCTTGATAAACCAATATAGATATCAACTAAATGAGTATCCTATATATTTCCCAGCAAATCCAAGTTATTTAGCGCATAGGATTGTCGCAAATTTAATTAATATAATAATAAATGTATCACTAAGTTAAGGAGAGTTTCATGCCAAGCGAATATATCATGTACCTATCTATTCTTCTTGTTGGAACACTTGCTATAGCAGGCATAGCAGTTACAATGATTGCTATAAATAATACAATGGAAGAAGCAGCTCTTAAAACGAATATGGAAAACATATTACAAAATATGGCAGAAACGATTCACAATCTATTAAACGAAGGTCAGAATCAGATTAACTTAGGAGCCATTTCTATAAACATGCAACGGCCGTTAACGCTACCTCAAGAAATTCAAAATGAAGCATATGAAATAGAGGTTTTATCTTCAGAGAATACTTACTCACTTAAAGCAACTGTCATAAAAAATGAGGATATCTTTGTTACTGTATCCTTGTTTATTGATCCTGTTGTTTTAAATATATCTGGAACAATATCAAGCTTGAATTCATCACCAACAATTATCTACGTGTATGATGGAGTAGATGTCAGCATATCCCTAGTTGATTAGTTTTTCTTATTATTTCTTAAATTTTTTACCTAATATGAAAAATAACTTTAAAAAGAGTAGTACATATAATTAATTCATGCAAGATGATACTGGTGAAGCCTTTGTTGATACAGCAGCAGTTCCAATTCTTGAAGAGACATATCCAGTAAGCCCTCCATTCTCTTACGTTTTGATACAAACTGATCCTACCACCAAGCGTACACAATATATGATAGTAGAAATTCCTCTTGATAGCAAGGAAACAGCTATTTATAATAAAATATTCTCTATTATGGTAGATGAATTGGACGTTGATTTTACTGTATTGAAATCAACTGAAAAGGCTGAAGAATTTTTGAAGAAGAAAATAGTTGATATCATTAAACGTTATCGTATTTCGTTGAATGAATCACAATTTGAGAAGATTATGTACTACCTTACAAGAGATTTGATTGGATATGGGAAGATTCAGCCCTTTATGCTAGATCCTAACATTGAAGATATTTCTTGTGATGGGACTGGTATCCCAATTTATGTTTGGCATAGAAAATATGAATCTATTGCAACCAACATCTCATTTGATACAGATGAAGAGTTAGATAGTTTTATCATAAAACTAGCTCAACGTGCAAACAGACATATAAGCATTGCAAATCCCCTGTTAGATGCATCTTTACCTGATGGAAGCAGAATACAACTAACCTATGGAAAAGAGGTAACTCAACGAGGATCTACATTTACTGCAAGAAAATTCAAAGCAGATCCGTTTACAATTACAGACTTAATTCTTTACAACACAATAGATCAGGATATTGCAGCATATTATTGGTTTACAATGGAACATAATATTAGTACATTGATTGCTGGTGGTACTGCAGCAGGAAAAACCACTTTGTTGAATACTATTGCTATGATGATTAAACCTGATTTGAAGGTAGTTACAATTGAAGATACAGCAGAATTGAATTTAGCCCATGAAAACTGGATTCCAAGTGTTGTTCGTTCTGGTTTTGGAGAAACAACCGAAACAGGATACAGAAGAGGACAAATCTCGATGTTTGAATTAGTTCGTGCAGCAATGAGACAAAGACCAGATTATATTATTGTGGGTGAAATCAGAGGAGACGAAGCCTACGCGATGTTTCAAGCGATGAGTACAGGTCATAGGGGTTTAGGTACTATTCATGGTGATTCTGTGGAAGGGGTAATTCATAGGTTAGAAAGCAAACCAATGAATATTCCAAGATCAATGATGAAATCATTAGATTTGATTCATGTTATAAGAAAAGTAAGAATACAATCCAAATTTGCACGTCGTACTCAATCAGTTACTGAATTGATAGGTTTAGATCCAGTTACTGAAGAAATTCTAACAAACAAACTCTATCAATGGAATCCAAAGGATGATACATTCATTTACTTCGGAAGAAGTTATGTATTAGAAAAAATTATGGATAATACTGGATTAACTGAACAAGAAATCTATGACGAACTCGAAAGAAGAAAAACCATCTTAAGATGGATGGTCAAAAAGAGAATACGTTACTTCGAAGATGTAGCTTCTGTTATCCAAGAATATAATTCTGACCCAGATAGAACTCTTGAAAAGGCAAGAAAGAGTCTCAAAGCATAAGAAGACTATTTAGTCTTTTTTATTTTATTTTTCTTCAAATAAGTGTATTTATATACAAAGATATCTATCTTTTTCTCGATGTTGGTTTATCATGAATCCAGAGGATAACGATAAGAAGAAGAAAAAGAAAACTCCTGATGATTATAAAAATCCATTTGATTTCTTTGGAAGCGATGAATTTGATATGAATAAAATCATGGAAGAGTTCATTCCCTTCATGAAAGGTTCTTCATTTGGGAAAATGATTGATGAAATGTTGAAGAATCTTATGAGTAATTTTGAGGGTGGATTGGATCCAAGTATGTTAGAAAATATGTCAAACAATCCTTTTGTTTATGGTTTTAAAATTGGAGTAGATGAAGATGGAAAACCAAACTTCAATCAATTTGGAAATCTTAAACCCAAAGCGTATGGAGACATTGAAAAATCAGAGACTAGAGAACCTTTAATAGATGTTTTTAAGGAAAAAGATTTAGTAAGAGTTATTGCAGAAGTTCCAGGAATTAATAAGGGAGACATAAATCTGACAGGAACTGAAGAAACACTCAGAATCATAGCTCATTCTGAATCAAGGAAATACGAGAAGGCAGTAAGTCTTCCTGTTCCTGTAAATATATCAACTGCTGAAGCGAAATACAAGAACGGAGTTTTGGAAGTTATCATTAAGAGAAAGAAAGACGCAAAGGAAGATGAAGGACATAAAATAGATGTAGAATAGGTTTTCGCTTCTTCTCTTCCACTTAAATTTCTAACCATAACCAGATGTTATGAGGTAATAAAGCTGTTATCATTTGTCCTGAAGCTAGATCAGCTGAATATCTACCATCACCCAAATTTGTTACAGAGGTACTAGGAGATATAGCAACAATCCCATTGTTTACCATTGTTTTAAGCCCATTTGCTTCTTTGTAAAGATAAACATAATTCATATTGCCAATAATTCCAGATATTTCCATGAAATAAGTTGTATTGAGATGAATTACACTATCATAGTATAGGTCCAAACTGTTAATGTGGATTGAAACTTCAACCTCAAAATGAATGTACACAGGATTAAGTGCGGTGCTACTATTCGCGATAATTATATTAACATCATCATAAGTTAAGATAGATGGAAGGTTGTGATCATCTAGATAAGCTTCGATTAGTTCCAGTCCTTCATCCATTATGGTTAGAACATCATTCCGAGATGCCCCCAATGACAACTGAGACAAAGCAACATTTGATAAGTCATCTATTGCGTTGAGACTATTATCTAAATAATCATACAATTGCTGCTGATTTGGTGCTGGATTAATGTATGGACTTTGTGTTATTTGGAATATAGTTGCAGATATAATAATGAGAAAAATAAGTATTGTAATAGACAAGAGCAAGAAAACCTGTCCTCGTTTGTTTTTAGTGAGAGATACTTTCTTCATCTTAAACACCTTTTAACCATACTTTTAGATGAATGGTACATGGAATCAATTCGCCATTCACTTCTGAGATAAGATAATCAATACCTATAGCTTCCGTAGAAGGTGCAAGGTGTTGATTTATCCAACTCCCTGATATTTCTAAGCTTGTAGCGAGGTTTTCATAATATAGATTAAATTCACCATTGTCGGGTAATGAGCCATAAATTGCTTGCTCAATAACCGTTCGATAGTAAGTTATGTTTGCGGTTTGACTATTTAGAACGGAATAAATATAACCATCAAGTACATTCTGATTATCCAGCAATTTTAGAGTTGTATATACTTCCTCTTGGTAGTTTGCTTCTATTGGTGGTTGTGTAGCAATTTGAACTTCATACAAAGCAGTTACCATGATTATCATAACGGATACAGCGATGAAGGCTTCTATGATGAAAAGTTGTGCTTTTCTATTCTTCGTTAGTTTTTTCATTGTATCACCAGTACCAAATTTGACATTTTAGAAGTACATTTCTGATAGTAAACATTTTAGTTTTTGAAATGTAAGTTTGTTGATCTTGGAAAGAGGAATGTGCGAATATTCCACCGTGAATGGAATTTTGAAACATAGGAACTCCAATGTAACCTGCAGAATATGTTGATTCAGCTCTCTCATTTACTACAACAACAGCTAATCCATTAGTGGTTATCGAAATACCTGTTCCTAAATATATATCTCCTTCAGCTGTTGTTTCTTGAGTTAAATTCTGCTTATGATGGTCTACCCCTAAATCTGAAAAAGGAAACACAACAATTGCATGAGCTTCATCACTCAACACATTTCGTTCAACAGTTACATCTATTGCTGAACCAGGTGAGTTTGTATTTTCTTTAACAAAAGGTCGAAAATCAAAATCAACGAAGTAATACTCAAGACCACTACTTTCTCTAACCAATCTCTTAACAATATAATCTTGATAAATCTCCCCAACTTGAGCAAATACAACTATTGTATAATAATCTGTTTCGGGAGCGATTAATGTTGCTCTAAAGCTTATAGAACCAGAAATATCCTTGGTAGTTGTATAGTTTGAGATCACATTGTTATTATTATCAATCGCAAAAGCCCAAATTTCAGCACCTTCTATTAGGGTTTGATGTTCATTAACTTCACCATAAAGATTGATTTCACCGAAAGCAGCAGTATAATCATTAATGGAAATTGAAATTGGAGAATATATACTGACAGCGAAATCGCGAATCATGCTGTACGCTACTTTTACATTCAGGTAGTTTATTGTCCAATAGGAAGACAGATCACTAGTCAGCCTATTTATTTTTGTAAAGTCAAGTCCACCATCTACTCCCATCAGACCCAGTCTAAAATCTGTTAAAGATACAGTAGCAATGGTCCCCCAATTAGCTGGATTACCCTTAGAAGAGAAAATATTACTATATAATTTGTTCAATTCTTGTTCTTGAGAATAGGTTTCCATCTGCACTAGAGAAGGAATTAATAAATTTGAAAGAACAATAATTACCTGGCTAAAAGCTATAACAAAGATTAGAAGAGCTAATGAAAAATCAACACCTCTTATCTGAGCTTTCCTTCCCTTAAGGAATGCTTTCAAACCTTTCTTCTTACTTTTTTCTTTCAATTCTTTATTCTCCTTTATCTTCTGCATCATCGCCCAGTATTCTTTCTTCAAGAAGAGATTTAATCTCAGCAAGAGTAGCTTCTAACTCGACTAATTCCATACCTTTGTCAAGAAGATTAGAGGCTCTTTCTTGCATATCTTCTGCTTTTTGTATTTTATCTGATGCCAAATTACTGATTTGGTCTTTAATTTGAATTAAATCTTCTTTGGTAACCATAGACTGTCCAAGTTGTTCTATTTTGTCTTCCAAAGGACCGAGATCAACTGAGACAGAACCTACAATTCCTTCCGAACTTCCATCAGCTGAAGGAATAACTCCCTTTTCTAGAGTACCCATGATTCTGACTACATTAAAACTGATTTGATTAATTAATCTCTGTAGTTCATCAACTTGTTCCTTAATATTTTTAACATCGTCTTCAAGTTTTCCCATAGTTTCATCACATCTGATTACTATATTCCAATTGATATCAAAGGATTATCTGGTTGAATTAATATCTTGAACGCAAACCAACCTAAGAACATAAGTACCACTGAATGCATTAACCCTGCTTTTACTGACATTTTAGACATTTTTCCTGCTACTAATCCTGAGAAGAACCCTTGAACTGCTAGCATGTGCAAGAAAAGAACTTCAAGTATATCCAAATCTATATTCACTAAAAACATTCCAGCTGTTTGTTCTGAAGATATATTTGCTGAGAAGAATGGAATAAAGAATGTTTGAAATAGAATCACTACAACTAGGATGAAAATTATAAAAGAAGCATAAACAATCCAGACATAGGGCTTCATTGCACCCTCTCTTTCCTTTTTGAGATTTAGGAGAGTCCGTACATATTTTTCAGTTGCTTCAAATATTTCTTCAAGATTTCCTCCTGATCTTTCAGCTTCGAGAATCAATAAAGTAGCTCTTTGTGCTAAAGGAGTATTAATTGACTCTTGAAAGTCAGTCATAGCTTGATTAAAGGGTATTCCCCAAGAAATTTTGCTGGACATTTTCCTTAATTCAGGTGTTAGAGGACCATATTGACGCTTTGCAGATTCTTGAATTGCCCTTGGTAGAGCCATACCAGTACGCTGAGCATTGCTAATTTCCCTCAGAAGATATGGCAAATTTTCATCAATTCTTGCTTGTCTTCTTTCCTCTCTATAAATAATCAAAAATGTGGGAATCCCTATTACCACAATAATTGCTAGAATTACGAAATCACTAATATCTAGAATTGTTATGAAATCATCACCAGTTCGTTGAACAAGAACATCTATTATTCCTAATGTAACTAAAATTACACCAGCAACTCCTGCAATTATCCAGTAAATTAAATCTTGTGTGATTTGAAACCTTTTTACCTCAACTTCAACTTCGTCACTTATTGCCATTTTTTCACATCTCCGGTTGTTGTGCATCGATTAGCACAATGATTACTAATTCTGAAACTGGTATAATTATATAAACCATCACTGCCATTAGCAGATTCGCATTTCCAGCTGAACCTCCTAACATTGACATCATTGCCAAAATTACTATAAAGAATATTGGAGCAACTACTCCCATAACCATGAATAATTCAGCCATTATACCTAGAGTATCAATGAAATTCTTCTCACTCTGAACTTTATCACTCATCAAAGTTTCAGAGGAAACTTCTAAGTATCTTTGTAACTCTCCTCCCGATGTAAAGGTCCCTACAATTCCTTCCAAAAAGCTTGAATATTTCGCTGAAGGAGATCTAAGAGAAGCTTCTCCGAGAGCATGTACTATATCATAACCAAAAACTTGTATGTCTCTGGATATTTTCCTTGCATCCTTAACAATTGCTTTACCAATCTTTTCTTTAGTAAGTGATAGAAATATTCGGTCAGGAGTAACGCCTGCAGATGCCATAGCTGTCATATAGCCAGCAGCTGTTGGTAAAGCTGCTTCCAATTTAGTTTTTCTTTCCCCAACCAAATAGCTGGGATAAACCCATGTAAAAACAAACATACTAATCAGGACTAAAATTGGTAAAACAAACACAAGTATTAATGAAATTCCTTTTCCTTCTACTTTTCTATTAGAGGCCCATACGGCTATAAGAACAATAAGAGAAACAAAAGATGAAATAATAGCCCAAAAAATTCTAACACTGAGATACATTCTCACACTCTTATCTACCCCTGCTTTTCGCAAAGTTAATTTTAATCCATCAAATTCTGCAAGATATGGTTCTATAAACCTCCCAATATAAGAATAAGCTACAGATTCTATTATTTTTGAACTCATTTTATTAGCCTCAAGACTTTTTGTAATATATTGTTCTACTACATAATATTGAACAAGGACTATTTAACATTTATTCGTATATTGAATCCGTATATATTTCTTTTGAAACTTTTTCTTGTTGCAACTATGAAAAAAACCTGTTAATTCTCGTTTTAAGAATTTGAAATAGCCGAAAGCATAGAAATCAACCTCAGAAAGATAGAATCTATACATATCGCTTGAAACAAACACTAACTATAAAAATGATAACACGTTGTTTTTACTCGAATCTAAATGACTCTATATATTATACAGTCTACTGGAGAAATGACAGAGTGCACTAATAAAGAAGTCGCTCTAGCTTCTTCAAATGTCTTGATAGTAATTTCTCATAATCAGAAGAAGATTTACTCATGGATAGGTAGTCAATCATCTCCTCATTCCAAGTTCGCTTGTGCAAGAGAAACAGCTAGATTAAGAATGGAGCTAGGATATAAAATTGTTAATTTAGAAGAATCTTCCACCAACAATGAGTTCTTAGAAGCAATAGACGAGGCAATAAATGCCCCCTCTGGAGGATTTGCAACAAAACCAAAACCTAAAACAAGAACAGCTCCAAAAGAAGTAACTTCTAAACCTAAAACAAGAACATCCCAAAAAAAAGTTCCTGTAAAAAAAGTAACTTCTAAACCAAAAGAGAAAAAGGAAGCTGAACCTAGACGAAATGAGATTAAAGCTGTAAAAACGAAAATAACTGATGTAGAACATATTTTCAAACAATTAGAAGTTCTTCCTCCAATGGAGGATAGCATTCGGGATTATATTCTAGTTGGGGATTCACTATTTATTGCTCCTGAAAACATTGAGAAAAGTGATTCTGAATCAAAAGTACAACTTCCTGATGGATCTTTTGTTGCAGATGACTATGTACCAAGACTGTTTCTAGAAAATGGTAAAATTATTGCTGTTGAACTTTGGAGACAAAACTAATAGCCCATTTTTTCCATTACTTTCTTTGCAATTAT
>JAGLOH010000070.1 GCA_023139025.1 Candidatus Heimdallarchaeota archaeon
GGCAGGAGAAATTACCGGAAAAGAACCTGTATTTGGAGAAATAAGTTTCCCACTAGCGATAACTGCAGCTGTTTTTAGTGAAACAATGGCTAAAATAAAGAAATCAACACCAAAAATATCCCGTAGAAGAGTAAATCAATTCGGTAGGACAAGAGTATATAGTTTAGAAAAAATTAACCAGATAGTGGGTTTTGAACCAGAATATTCTATTAAAGATTCTTTTCAAGATGCTTTTAACTGGATGAAAGAACAGAAGCTAATTTGATCTATTATTCCTCAAAACCATATTTCTTTTCTATTACATATACTGGCTTTTGCTTAATTCTGTTAGAAGAACGAAATCTGAATAAATGAAAGAATCCAACAAAAAGCCGTTTGAAACCATAACTTGATTTTCCTGTTAATCTTGGTCTATGATTGACTTCAATTTCTGCAATTCTGAAACCTTTACTGGTAAGAATTGTGGGGATATATCTGTGTGCCCCTTTTGTTAATTTTAAATCCGAAACAGCTTCTTTTCTGTAAATTCTCAGCATACAATTATTATCATGAATTTTACTTCGATTAATTACCCTATTTAGAAAGTTATAAATTTTCGAGCTAGTTTTCTTAAGAAATGTATCATTACGTTTAACTCTCCAACCACAAACAAAGTCATATTCTTCTGTTAAGGCACTGATTAGATTAGGAATGTTATTTGGGTCATCTTGGCCATCTCCATCAAGTGTAATGATGGAATCTCCTTCTGCATTGTCAAATCCAGCTGAAAGAGCTGCACTTTTACCATATTTTTTTTTAAATTGAATTATGTGCAGTTTTTCTTCCTTAGATTTGAGTGAAAGAAGTTTATCTAAAGTAGCATCCTTCGATCCATCGTCTACAAAGATTATCTCAAAATCAGTTGTTACCTTCTGCAATATCTCTTTTAGTTCACGGTATACAGGTATAACATTACCTTCTTCATTATGAACTGGAATAATTGCAGAAATCATCATTTCAAAATCCTTATTCTATTTGAAAACAAAAACCTTTCTTTAATCTTTAACTCTGGTAAGTAAAAGTGGTGGACCAGTCGGGACTTGAACCCGAGGCCTCATCGGTGCAAGCGATGCGATCTCCCAACTGATCTACTGGCCCATGTTGGATTGTCTTCCCTTCCTCCTTTTTTTAACATTTCGATATCGAAAAGATTTGTTTTAGTATAAACCTTTGAAAATTCAAGTGAAAACTACTTTTTTTGATAATAGGCTGGTATTACACTTACCGACAAAAATCAGTTTACAGACTCCCGACAAAAATCCTAAATTTGATGATTAATTGTCTTTCAGCCGTTTAAAGCCCCTCCCCATAGTTTCCAATGGAAATGGCGGTTCTTCGGAGATTCAGCCCCTCTTCTTAACGAATCCACCTCTAAGGAAAAAATAATTTTTTCTATTAGATTTCTAGTGGAACAATGAATCATTAAGTAAATATATTAGATGATTTTAAAAGTAAATATTATCTCTGTATAAATAGGAAAAACTCCGAAGAATAGGTGATGATGATGGTAACAATCGGCGAGGCACAAAAAAAACTGCTTGAACTCATTAACAGTAGAAACAGTGTAAAACAATTAGATGTAATGAATATTCCAAAAACTCCAAGCAGAATAATGGGAGAAAAAATGTTGAATGCTTTTGCTAGCCAAATATTAGATGACTGTGAAGGTTTAGAATGTGATCCCACTATTGAGGATGAATTAATTGAAAGTCTTCTTAGTACTTTAGCATTAGCAGGTGTAGTAGGAATAGATTTAGAAAGAAAACTACTCGAAATATTAGGATTAATGGAAATAGTAACAGCTGATAGTTCATAAGAACAAAAAGTAAGGTCTCTGTCAATACGAAGGGAGGGAGTCATCATCATTTTACTATTATGAGTTATGAAAAAATCTAAATAAGCTATTTTTAAAATGGGTTTGATGATTGGTTTAAAACGTGGTATGGTTAAGTTAAAACCATATAACCCTCAGTGGAAAGAATTTTTCATAAAGGAAAAAGAGCTAATATCATCAGTTATAACTGCTTTTCTAATTGATATCCAGCATATTGGAAGTACTGCTATTCCAAATATTGTGGCTAAACCAATTATAGATATCGCTGTAGCAATTGATTCACTTGATAACATTGAGAAAATCATCCCCCTTCTAGAAGATATAGGTTTTATTTATAGGGGAGAGCAGGGAATTCCAGACAGACATATGTTTGTGAAAGGGGGAGAGAATTATAGAACCCATCATCTTCATGTTATGCAAAAAGGTCATTATGAATGGGATAAACATATTCTGTTTAGAGATTTTTTGAAAAAACGTCCAAATGATGCGAAACAATATTCTGAACTTAAAAAGCTATTATTCATCAAGTTTGGAAATGACAGAGAGAAATATACTGAAAGTAAATCAGATTTCATACAAAATATAATTAAAAAAGCAAAGAAGAAGCGGTAATGAATTAATAAAAGAAAATGATGGAGCCTCGGAAGGGAATTGAACCCTCGACTAATTGATTACAAGTCAATCACTCTACCACTGAGTTACCGAGGCAACACTTTGCAAGGAGTTTTGATAATATTCTTATAAAAAATATTTTGATTGTTACTATCTTTTTACTCTAGCTTGATATTCTCGCGGATTTCTATCCTACCAACTGTTAAATAAGGTCTAACCGCTACAATCTGTATATCTTCTACTCTCATAGTTCCAATTTTCACATTTCTATATTTTTCAGTTATTACATAAATTATATTCCTAGCTTCAGTTGTTTCTATTCTGACTAAGGATATATGGGGCATATAGAATGGAAAGTATTTTTCTAAATGTGGAAACTCTTCGAAAATCTTGTTGAAAATGGATTCAAGATGCTGATTCTCATCGAATACTTGTGCAAAAATGATTCTCTCAAAGCAATTAATTCCTCGAATTTCTATGTCAAAAGGTAAGAAGCTGCTTGTAACTTTGGTCATTTTTTCTTTTATTTCCTTAATTTCTCCTTGATCTTCCCAACCAAATTCTTTGAGAGTTATGTGGAAATATATGGGATGAAAATAAGTATGTCTATGATCAATCCTGTCGAAAACAGCTTGAATTTGTTGGAGGTTTTCACAAAGGGACTGAGAAACCTTAACAATAGAAGCTAGAAAAGGAGGATTGTTCTTATCATAGAGTTTTCTTCCAGAATAAATTACACTATCATCAAAAAGAGGAACTCTATCTTCTAACATAATTTTATTATAATATTCCCAATTCTTCTCAAATAACTCCTCCTGAGTTTTAATATCCATTCTTACTCCAATAAACTGACGGTTCCTTGCTGATAATTCTTCCTATGAGAAATTTGAGAAAATTAGGCAAAAGGATATAACGAATAAGAAATAACATTAGTTTTGATGAAAATAGAAGTAAGAAATCCAGAATCATTCACAGATTTAACATCTGAATTTCAAAAATACATAGATGATGATGAGACTGGTGGAATTTTATGTGCCGTTTACAAGAAGGGAAATCTGGTTTATAGTAACAAATTTGGTTGGAAAGACAAAGAGGATAAAATTCCTATTGCCTTCGATGATATCTTCCGATTACATTCTATGACTAAGCCAATTACATGTTTAGCAGCATTAATACTACACGAAGAGGGAAAATATGAGTTAAATGATCCACTAGAAAAATATCTTCCTGAGTTCAAGAATCTGAAAATACTAAAATCATATGACCATGAAACGGGTGAAATTGAATTAGAAGATATTAAGAATCCCATAACTATAAAACAGCTTTTTACTCATACATCTGGACTTAGCTATGGTTTTTATCCTAGTATACCAGTTGACATGCTATATGGGAAGAAGTTTGGTTTTACCAGCGAGAATAGAATAAAGTCTGTATTAGAAGAGCATCAAAGAATTGGAACTTTAGAGAATTTTGGAAAACGTTTAGCGAGTCTCCCTTTAATTTCAGAACCAGAATCATGTTTCTGGTATGCTTTTGGTCATGATGTCTTGGGTTTATTAATCGAAAAGCTTTCTGGAAAGGCATTTGATGTATTTCTTAAAGAACGTATTTTTGATAAGATTGGTATGAAGGATACAGATTTTTACGTTCCTCTTGAAGAACAAAATAGACTTGTGGAAGTATATACAAAAGATCAGGAAAACAACTTAATTAAAATAACTGATTCTGTAGCAGAGGGTTATAATCACAAGCCAATATTCTTGTCTGGAGGAGCAGGTTTGGCTTCAACTTTAGAAGATTATCTTAAATTTTGTATAATGATGTTAAATGGCGGACAGTATGATGGTAATAAAGTCATCTCAAAGAAAACAATTGACCTGATGGCATCAAACCAATTACCTGATGGTAAGAGTTATCTAGAAATGCAACTCTTTCAACCTGAAGATCCTGAGATAATTAAGAGAAATGAAGGATTTGGGTTTGGTCTAGGTGTAATAGTTAAAACAGCAGAAAATATGCATAAATGCGCTATTGGTGAATATGGTTGGGACGGAGCTTTAAATGTCCTTTTCAGAATAGATCCAGCAAATCAGTTAATTACTGTTGTTATGACACAATACTGCCCAGTTGATAATAATTGGATACTTCCAATTGATATTTTCAGAATTACTGATTTAGTTTACGATGCTCTAGAAAAAACTTAATTGACAAAATTAGAGAACAGAAAAAAAGGTTTAAAAAGAAATAGAAAGTAGAACGAATGTAACCAAAAGGCTGCCGTTGTAGCTCAGTCTGGTGGAGCAATCGGCTGTTAACCGATCGGTCGTAGGTTCAAATCCTACCAGCGGCGCCATTCTTCCTTCTTAATTACTTACAATCATTGTTTCAATTTTTTTGTGCTTTTATACTCTTTTCTTCATATCCTTCTGAAGCTAGCTTGCCTACTCTGCTTGGTGGTTCAGACGTTGCATTCTTATTAATGATATGGCAAGCTTAGTAGAGCTAGCTTCCTTTTTCCATCTAACTTATTTTTTGTAAGAATTGAGTGTTATCTTGATTTGCATATTGAATCCAAGGTTTTCAAGAATAGCTTGATTTCTTCTATTGTATTATAGTGAACTAAACTAATTCTGATGATTTTCTGCTTATTATAGATATCTTGAGCATATGAATAATAGTGACCTGCGCGAGCTGCTATCCCTCCTTCCTTCCAGAGACGGTTAACTACTTCTTCTTCAGGAATGTTTTCCACTTCAAAAGAAAAAGTTGGGTCTCTTTCGTCTAATCGATTTAAGTCAGTCAATCCGTATACTGTAATTTTCGGCATGTCTAGCAAACCTGGGATGTCATCAAATCCAGTAAGGATGGCTTTGGAAAATTCTGTTTCGTACTGTTCTATTGCATCCATTGCAATCTTCAATGCACGCTTATTTTCATCAAAATTCGAGAATTCATTTTCGTACTTGGATTGAACTTCTTTTGATAACCAAAGAAAATGATCAATAACACCACTAAAAGCTGCGAATGTTGCTTGATTCCTGGTTCCCCACTCGAATTTGCCAGGAGAAGTTTTGGGAGCTGTTCTTACCTTGAAAGGTTGAAGATCTTCAAGATGCTCTTTCTTACCATAGAGAAAACTACCATGAGAAGTAAAGAGTTTGTATCCTGAAAAAACAAGAAAGTCACAATCTAAAGATTGAACATCAGTTGGGCCATGAGGAATATGATGTACTGCATCCACTACAAAAAATGCCCCAACTTCTCGTGCTAATTTTCCAATCTCTTCCAAAGGACTTTTTGTTCCCAGCATGTTCGAAGCAGCTGTAACGGTAACTATTTTGGTATTAGTATCAATCAACTCCTGTAAGTGATCCATATCGAGTGTACCTTCATCCATGTTCAGTTTAGCAAATCGAACTTGCTTGACTTTTCCACGTTTATTCAGTTCTACCCAAGGATCAATGTTGGTATAATGCTCATAATCTGTTGTGACAACATTCTCTCTACCTGTGAGTTTTTTACTCATAGCATAGCTTAAATTAAAGAGCAAAGAAGTTGAGGATTCTCCAGAAACTATAGTTGAAGGGTCGGGAGTGTTTAAGAAATCTGCTGCAGCTTGTCTCCCTGCAAGGATAATTTCACTTGCTTCTCTAGACTCGTCAAAAATACCACCTACATTAGCACTCCAGTTGATTCGAGCTTCATTTTCTGCTTGAGCTGCTTGCCTCAATACAAGTGTAGCAGTACCATTATCAAAGAATGCGCGTTTCTTTCCGTTGAAGTCAGCAGCTGCTCTAGGAAATGCTTTCCTAATTTGATCAATTAATTCTTCGTTGAACATCATATGAAACAACCTTTACTCTTCCATTCTTTCTAATTTAAAGATGACAGGTCTTAATCCATCAGGACATGCGTTATAGATAGTTCCTTCCCCTGTCCAATCTGGGAAACCTCCTCCATAATTTAACACTTGAACATTTTTGTATAATCCAAACCAAGCATGATGACAAAAATTCTCTGGCATATTTCCTGTTTCATCAACAATGAATTCTTCACCTATTTCGAACGAACATATGGGAATCGGTTTGCCATTAGGCCTTATGAATTCATATCCTAGAATTTCTTTTGGACTAAATTTCTTTATAACAGATATCTTTACTTTTGACATTTTCATGTACCTTTCCAGTTATCAATTTGCCAGTTATCAATTAGCTAAATACATAGTCCGTTATAAACTAAAGGTTAAAATCAAGTAATCTTTTCATGTCAATAATGAGTGAAAAAGAAGTAAGTGTTCTTTGTATCTGGAAACCAAACGATATTTTAAGAAATTATCTGGAAGAAGGACTAAAAGGATATCCCAATGTCAATCTAGTTTTTCCTGAAGATCTTTCTGAACAAAATTTGCTAGAACTTGTTCCAGAAGCTGATATAATAATGGGGTGGCGTCCCTCTAAAGAATTACTTAACGCTGCTACCGAGCTTCAACTTTTCATTAATCCAGGAGCAGGAGTACAGCATCTTATTCCTCTTTTCAGAGAAGTAACAGCAAATAGAAAAATAACTTTAGTCAATGGACATGGCAATGCTTACTTTACTGCTCAACATGTTGTAGCAATCTTATTGGCTCTAATGAACAAGGTGATTCTTCACCATAATTGGATGGTTGAGGGTCATTGGAGAAGAGGTGATTCATTTGCTACTTCTATACCTCTACGTGGAAGAAAAGTAGGTTTACTAGGATATGGAGCAGTTAATAGATTAGTACACACTTTTCTGTCTGGATTCGATATCGATTTTTCCATTCTAAGAAATAATTGGAGCAAACAAATAGAACCTTTAGTCACTCCTGCAGAGCAGTATTCTTTTGAGGACCTTCCGAAATTCCTGAGAGAAATTGATATTCTAGTTGTTGCCTTACCTTTAACATCTGTAACCGAAGGTTTAATCCAAGAAAAAGAACTTGAATTACTAGGGGAAGATAGTTTACTTGTTAATGTAGGTAGAGGGCCAATCATTGGTGAGAAGAGCTTATTTGAAGCCTTGAAGGAAGGCAAAATAACTGGTGCTGCTATCGATGTTTGGTATAATTATCAACCAGAAGAAGATGACAAAGGGAAAAAATATCCTTCCTCATATCCTTTTCATGAACTAGACAATGTCATTTTATCCCCTCATAGAGGTGCATCACCTATGAGTGATCTAAAGAGATGGGATGAACAAATAGAAAATATACGTAGATTTGCAGAAGGCAAGAAGAAATTCTTGAATGAAGTAAATCTTAAAGAAGGCTACTAACTCTTACTTTTCTTTTTCTCTTTTCTATTAAAGATTTTAACAAAAGGAAAACCAAAGGAATAAAGGATTAACTCAAATAGAAACGATCCATTTTCTGGTGGTGAACCTTTTAGTCTACTTTCAAAAGCATCTACTGTATTTCCAATTAAGTTCCCTGTTGTAATCACATCTATGTATAGTTGAATGTCTCGAGTCTTTTGCTCACCATAAAATTCCAATAATTTCTGTTTTGCGTCTTCTTCTGGTGATCCACCTGTCTCAGCATAATGTTGTGCATAAGCAAGACCTATAACTTCAGCAGGGTCACAAGAACCGAAATCGTGCCTCATAATTTGTTCAATCTCTTCTTCTGTACATCCAAGATTTAATGCTAACTTTGTGTGACCCCATTCACAATATCTGCAACCATTAACAGCTGTTACAGCTAACATAATTCGTTCTCTAAACTGTGGAGACAGTCTATCTGTTTTCCTAGATTCTTTAATCTGAGATCTATTTCTGAATATTTTTGAAACGTCTCGCCTGAATGCTTTGAAAGTATAAGTTCGTTTCTTGAAATATTGTGACCCGTGCATTAAGGGGTTCTTACCGAAGAAAGTTATATGATTCTCTATTGTTCAGAGCCAATTCAAAAATAAAAAGAAAAGAAAAAGGTAAAAAATTAAATTTCTGGAAAATGACATGAAACGTAGTGATGTGTTTCTATTTCCTCTAAATCAGGAGTAACTTTCGAGCATATCTCTTGAGCCTTGTAACATCTTGGGTGAAATGGGCATCCTGAAGGAGGATTTATAGGGCTTGGTACATCACCTTCTAAAATAATTCTGTTTTGTTTTGAACTCGGATCAAATGTAGGTCGTGCAGATAACA
>JAGLOH010000071.1 GCA_023139025.1 Candidatus Heimdallarchaeota archaeon
ATCTTTTGAAGTAATGAAAAATATGTTAGTAGCTGTAAGAGGTAGTGAAGAAGAACTAAGAAGAAAACCTCTAGCTATATTTGATGCTTGTCCCTCTCCACCTTTAAAATGGAGTGATTTGACATGTCAAAGTATAATTGATTGTGCCAAATATGGCATCCCTTCTGAATTTGTATCTATGCCCATGACTGGTGCTAATGCTCCTGTAACCATTCTTGGTGCAGTTGTTCAACATGCAGCAGAAACATTAGCTGGATTAGTTATAACTCAACTTGTATCGCCAGGAGCTCCTGTAATATGGGGAGGTTCTCCCGCAGTTTTCGATATGAGAAAAGCCACTACGCCTATGGGTTCTATTGATACGATGATTCTTGATCTCGGTTATGTTGAAATTGGCAAATATCTCAATCTACCAACTCATGCATATTTAGGAATGTCAGATACAAAAATACTAGATATGCAATCTGGATTTGAATCTGGAATGGGGGCTCTTTTAGCAGGGATTAAAGGGGTAAATATGATATCTGGAGCAGGAATGATTGATTTTGAAACTACACAAAGCATTCAGAAGGTAGTCATTGATAATCAGATGTGTGGAATGATCCACAGATTCAATAAAGGAATTGTTCAAAGAGATGAACCCATAGCAAAAAATCTGTTAATCGATTTAGAAGAAAAGACTCATTTGCTTTCTCATGATCATACGCTGAAGTGGTTTAGAGAAGAACAATTTATCCCGAATAAAATAATCGATCGTTCAACTAATGAAGAATGGATAAACAAAGGTAGAAGATCTGTTACTCAAAGAGCAACTGAAGAAGTGGATAAACTCTTGAATAAATATACGGGGGTTTCTCTGGATAAAGATAAGGTCTCTAGTCTAATAGAGATTATGAGTTACAAGAATATAGATCTTAGGAAATTACTTGAGATGTAATATTAATCTACTTTAATTTATTAAGTAAAAGATTTTCAACTAAAATATTGGGAAAAGTTTTAATTGATGCAATTTTAAGTAACTTGTTTCACTTTGGTGAGTCTATGACTTCATCAATTAAGCAGGATTTAGATAGAGTAAATACTCTCATCTATAATGGGAAGTATCCAGAGGTATTGGTAGACATAAATGATTTATTGAATGAAGGTAGTTTATCACAAGAATTAATTGTAAAATTGAAAATTTTGAAGAGTGAAACAATTATTCAGTACGCAACATTCACTGTGAATACTAAAGGAATAGATGTTGCATACAAACTTGCAAAAGAAGCTTTTGAACAGAGCGAGAGAATTCCTAGTGATTTATTTATGTTTGATTCCACTCTTGCTTTAGCAGAATATTATAGATACAAGGGAAAATCTGATGATTTTCAGAAAGAAGTGGAAAAATCAGAACAAATATTCGAAAAAATAGTACAAGATGATGCCCAAGAGTTGAAACAAAGGGAAGCAATTTTGCTTAGGTTTAAAGCTGTTGTATTAGATAGAAAAAAAGCTGATATTAGTGAAATATTAGAATGTTACAATAAGTGTATTGAACTAAATAGAAAGTTAGAAAATAAAAAAGAAGAGGCAAAATGTCATTGGGATATGGGCAAAGTTTACTGGAGTAAAGCTAATTTTCAAAAAACAATTGAATACTATAAACTATGCTCAAAAGTTTTAGAAACATTAGATGACAAATATTTTCTAGCTAGAATACTATCATTGATAGGATATGTATACCAAAGAATGGGTGAGTATCAAGTATTTCATGAATATTTAGAAAGAGCACTAAGTGTTTATGAAGAAGCAAATTCTGCCAATGGCAAAGCTTTGATTTTTAGATACTTAGGGTTATATTATAGACGTATTGGAGATAGAGTGAAATCATTGGAGTATTTCGAAAAGAATCTTGAAATCTATAAAACACTAAAAAATGATGAAATGGAAGCCTGGGCTCTATTTTATGCAGGAGAAAACTTAAAACTTGTTGGTGAGCTAGACCAATCCCTACTATACTTTACCAAAGCGAAGAATTATTTTGCAAAAACCAATCAGAGGATTCTCACTTCGATTTTATGTAATATTGGGGAGATTTACGAATTTAAAGGAGAATTGGATGCAAGTCTAAAATTGCAAGATGAATCGATGGAACTGAGTAAGGAATTTGAAAGTACATCAGGTATGGCAATGGTTTATCACAGAAAAGCTTCAATCCTATGGCGTCAAGGTTATTCAGAACAAGCAATTGAATTGCAGAAACAAGGATATGAATTATGGAAGGAAAGAGGGAATAAAATTGCAACTGCTTACACCTTGGGGTCTCTAATACATTACATGACTGAGATCAATAATATTGATTCAGCGAAGATGTATCAACAAGAATTGCATGAAATAAGTGAAGAAGTAGGTAGTAAGCGTCTAAAACAATTATTTAGACTGACAGAAGCCAAAATATTAAAATTAAGTTCGGAAAAAAACGATATATTAAAAGCTGAATTTCTTCTGGAAGAACATCTAAAGGAAGAAGCACATCTCGAGTCACAAATTAATGCTTTAATTACACTTTCTGAGGTTCTGCTTTTAGGTTTAAGAACGGGCGATAGTGAAAAGAAATTAGACAAGCTTCATAGATGTGTTATTAAATTATATGAACTCACAATGGAATTTGGTTCGCCTATTTATACTGTTGAAACATTAATATTAGAATCACATGTTAATTTACTTTTAATGGATCTGGATAATGCAAGGGATAAATTGAATGAAGCACTCAAAATTTCTGAAGAAAGAAGATTAAAACGACTATCTTTGAAGATACTAGAAGAACAGCAGAAATTAACAGCTCAATCAATAGAATTGTTGAAACTAGAAAGAGAGACAACATCTATTTCTAAAAGAATGGAAATAATAAGAATGGAAGAATCCGTTAAAGAAATCCGAAAAGTGAATATTAGTGTGTTAAGATGCAGAGAAATAGATAGTCAAAATAAACTGCTTAAAATCATTATCTGAATGTTACTATTCATATGAAAGCAGTGATAAAGATTTTTTTTGAGTAAAACAATGAAATAAATAAAGATAGTTTTTCTTCTTTTCTCTCATTTTTCTCAAATCTTGTATAATCACAATTTAGATAAGTGGGCTTGTTTTTTTACCTTTGGAGACCATCTTATGAGCATTGAATACTTAGAGAACAACATGGAACCCTACTTTAAAACTATGCAAAGAAAATATACTGGTCCAGTATTTGATGCTCATACACATCTAGGCAAGGTTGAAGACGTAAGAACTATGGTCAAATATGAAGAGGAGTTCAATGTCAAAAAAATTTTTGGTATCGTTAGAGATACTGAGAGTAGAGATAAAATCAAAAAGGAATTTCCTGACCTCTTTGTTTATTCAATCTTTCCTTTCTATAAGAGAAGCTTTACAAGATAATCTCAAGGGTTCTCTTGACCATCTTAGACAAAGCTTATGAAGATGGCTTCAAACTTGGAAAACTCTGGTTTTCTCCAAGGTGGGTGAACTATTTTAAATCAGAAGATTTGAAGATAGAGTTTCGAACTAAAGATGTTCATCTAAATGACCCTAAATTAGAACCTCTTTTCACCAAGTTAGAAGATCTTCGATTTACCTTACTTCTTCATGTTAGTGATCCAGATATACTTTATGAGAAAAACTATCAACCTGCGAGCAAATTTGGTGTCAAGAAAGACCATATTAATGCATTGAAGAATATACTAGAGAAGTATCCTAAGCTAAGAATTGTTGGAGCACATCTAGCTTCTCAACCTGAAAATCTACCACTACTAGACTCATGGCTAGATAAATTTCCAAATCTCTTTGTAGACACTGGATCAGCAAAATGGATGATCAGAGAATTTGCTCATAAACGAGATGAAGTTATAAAATTCTTCAAAAAACATAAGGATAGAATCATGTTTGGAACTGATTTTGTTGCAGGAAGAACAGACAGAGAACCTATTCCGGGATATTATATTAACCGTTTCCTTAGTTTCCAAGCTTTGTTTGAAACCGATGTAGAAGGATTGCCCTTTCCGATTCCTGATCCTGAGAATAACAATGAAACAAAGATTTTTGGTTTGGATTTTTCACAAGAAATACTCAAAAAAATCTACTGGGAAAATGCTAACAAAATATACCTCTAAATAGAATTAAACAAGTTCAGCTGCTTGTTCAACATATTCAAGAGATTGATGTCTGAAATACATATCATAAAGTTGCCAATATTTACCCTTCTTATCCATTAACTGCTGATGGCTCCCTTCTTCAACAATTTGAGCATCATCAATGACTATAATTCTATCAGCATTCTCTACGGTGGTTAAACGATGTGCTATAATAATTGCAGTTCTATCTTTGAGTAAAACCTTCAGAGCTTCTTGAATAAGAGATTCAGTATAAGCATCAATTGCAGCTGTAGCTTCATCTAAAATAAGAATTCTGGGGTCTGATAACAATGCTCGAGCAAAAGCAACAAGTTGTTTTTGTCCAGCGGATAATTTTGTCCCCTTTTCTCCAACTTCTGTATCTAATCCTTGAGGTAAACTCTGAATAAATTCCCAAGCATGAACACTCTTTGCTGCTTTTTCTATCTCTTCTCTTGTTGCATCTAGCTTTCCATAACGGATATTTTCTTCTATCGAACCGCTGAAAAGGATATTGTCTTGCAGAACTATTCCTATTTGATTTCTATAGTCTTGCATAACGTATTTTCGAATGTCTGTACCATCTACTATAATCGACCCATCTACAACATCATAAAAACGAGCAATTAAGGAAACTAAGGTACTCTTTCCAGCACCTGTTCTTCCAGCTATAGCGACAGTCTCTGCTGGTGGAATTGATAGAGTAAAATCTTTGTATAACGGCTCTTTTTCATTATAGTAGAAGGTTATATCTTTGAAATCAATTTTACCAGTTAGTTTTGGAACAGGTAAAGGATTAGGATCTTCGACAACTTTCGGTTTACTATCCATCAAGCTAAAAATCCGTTCTACTGCAGCCAAACCTGCTTCAAATTGGTTGAAGAATCGAGTAATTTCCAACAAAGGCATGAAGAATCTGTTCAACATTAAAATGAAGAAATAAAGAGTAGCAACAGTTAGATCACCTATTTGGAAAGTTATTTTTCCTCCAAAGTAAAGTACCAAGAAAGTTCCAACGCCAAATAATGTTTCAATTATTGGGAAGAAAATACTCATACCCCATGCTCTGACATATGCTGCACGATAATTCCTCATATTAATTCCTTTGAATCTTTCAAAAGCTTCTTTTTCTTGATTGAAGCTCTTTGTTACTTCAATACCAGATATTGATTCTGCAACATTTGCATTAAGAATAGCAATAGTTTTTCTCCAATTCTTTGATGTTTTTCTTGAGAAAAGTCTGATTCCAATTCCTAGACCAAAAAGGAGTGGTACAATTGCTAATGTAATTCCTGCAAGTCTAACATCAGTGACAAACAATATGATAATAACAACTAACATTACTAGGATGTTAATTAGAAATGAGGTAGTTATTTGAACCATTTGGGAAATTGTATCAGAATCACTTGTTACCCTACTTACAAGTTTTCCACTTTTGTTTTCATCATAGAAGTTCATATCATTACTAAGTAGTGTTTCAAAACTATCTTTTCTTACTCTCCTTAGCATTTCTCCTGTTAAGCTTGAACTTTTGTAAAGTGCTCTATATTGAGCAAACCAAAACAAACCATATAGAACTATTACTGCAGCTGTTTCTAAATAAAAAACAACATTGAAATCGCCATCTTGTACTCCTTCAATTATAAATCTTATGAAAAATGGAATTCCTATAGTTGCACCTGTTTGAAGAATCATCCATGCTAGAACTGTTATGAAAGTTTTCATGTCATGCTTAGCAATGTAACCAAATAATCGCTTAAACAGATAGATGTCGCCATATTTTCTATCGTATTTGTCATCTGGTAATTCTTGTATAAATCCCATCGCTTCATTCACCCTCATATAGTTCAGTTTTCATTTGCTCGGGCATCATTTTTCGTATTTCAGAGAATCTGGCAAAAACTCTCCAGTAATCTACAGATTCCTTCAACAATTGATCATGAGAACCTATTGCTTTCACTTCTCCCTGCTTCAAAACAACAATAATGTCTGAATGTCTTATTGTTGATAATCTATGAGTGATAACAAAACTAGTTCGATCCTTTAACACTCTATTAATAGCAGTATTGATTTTGTCTTCAGTTTCGGAATCTACTGCAGAACTAGCATCGTCAAAAACAAGTATCTTTGGATTAGCAAGCAACATTCGAGCAATTGCTACTCGTTGTTTTTGCCCTCCACTAAGTGTCGTACCTCTTTCACCTACAATAGTGTCGTAACCTTGATCGAATTTCTCAATAAATTCTTCAGCTTGAGCCATTCTAGCAGCTTGAAAGATTTCATCATCAGTTGCATCAGGTTTTCCATATGAAATATTATCTTCGATAGAAGCTGAAAACAATACTATTTCTTGTTCAATAACTCCGATATTACGACGTATAGTTTCGAGTGAAAGATTACGAATATCAACACCATCAATATTAACGCTACCAGAGCTAACATCATAAAGTCTGGTTAATAATTTCATTAAAGTTGTTTTCCCACAACCAGCAGGACCTACTAGAGCAACACGACTTCCAGCAGGAATGGAGAAAGAAACATCTTTGATAACAAAAACATTTCCATCATAAGAAAAAGAAATATTATTGAAATCTACATTACCCTTGACAGTAGAAAGATCAGAAGGATTTACAGGAGCAGGAATAATAGTTTTTTTCTTGTTTTCAATATCAGATTGAATGTGAGTAAGCTCGTTAATATCATCCAACCAGTCCCAACCTTTAAGTTGAATACGGTTTACTTTTTTGTAAATTTTAGCTGCACGACCAGTAATACCATCATTAAGAACAAGGCATGCTCCACCTCTTAACTGATTTGTTTCAATGCGTTTAATATCACGATAACCAGTTACTTCTTGTTTTTCAGTAGGTTCACCACTAATTTCCACTGGAAGATTTTTGACTGCTAAAGCAATCATTTCATCAGTAGTAGGGATTTGAAGATGAACAACTTTATTGTATAGCTGCACTTCTTCAATCATACGACTAGCTTCTTCATCAGAAGCACGATATCGACTAAGATTCATTTTTCGTCTAACATAATCAGCTATTAGAACACTAACTCCAGAGGCTGTTCCACCAGCAGATCTGATGGGACCAGCATAATAAACAGCTAAATAATCGGAACCATCGTCATTCTGTTTAATTCTAACCTTAGCAATACCCTCGATAGGAGCAGCAGTAATCCCTTCAGTCATTAAAGCAAGAGAAGCTCTAAGTGCCTTGTCAATCAGCTCATCAGGGGTGCTCTCAAAAAATTCACCTTCAGCTATTTCACCAGCAATTTTGAAAGCAATATCTTCACGTTCAAAACCTCGATGTTCAAGTTCTCTGATTCTATCTGCAATACCTTCAGGACCAACTAAACCCTCAACTCTTGAGGCAACATCTTTAGCTAAGAAAAGCTCAACAAAGGGTTCAGGATCTAAATTCTTTTTTCTACATTTAGTAGCTATAGAGTAAGCGGCTTGAATATTATCTTCCAGCTTTTTAAAATAATTTTCCAGACGATCTCCAAGTACCAAAATAATTCCTCAGCGGTTAGTAAGTATCAAATTAATTATATAAGATTAAAATGGTAAATTGATACTTTTACCCAATAAATATTCAACTAACTAATAATAAATATTAGTTTGCTTTTGCTCAATTTTTTTAAAAAAAGAACAATATCAAGAATCTTCTGGTCTTTGAGCTAAGACGAAATAATTGTCTTTCTTGGATAAACCACCAGAGACAGAAAGAAGAGAGACAGAAAAATTAGTTTTATGAAGAAGATTGATGATTTCTCGTTTTCTGAAAAGATGGTAATAACGGAATTGATTTTCGTCTCCAGGAATCTTCCAAACATGCCAAATATCTCCTAGTTCATGTCTGTGGATAAAAAGAAGTTTTTTGAGAAAATTCTTAAAAAGAACCCAACGAGTTCCCGCTTTCCAAAAACGCCAGACACTTAAAATAAGAAAACCACCCGGTTGAAGAGTACGATAAAGCTCAGAAAGAGCAAGCTCTCGTTCTTGAGGTGATTCAAGATGATGAAGAGTAGCAATAATTAAAGAAAGATTAAAAGAACAGTCGCGAAAGGGAAGGTGAGAAAGAACACCAACTAAGGGTTCAACTTGATCGTGACAAAAGTCAACATCATGGTAGCCTGAAAGAATGGCTCGAGAAAGATCTAACCCAATAGCATCGTGAGTAAAATCAAGAGCACTGAGATTACGCATGTTTCCAGCACCAGCATCAAGAATACGGCCAGAAGGAGAAATATTAAGTTGATTGAAAAAAGCTACAAAATCCTTCCAAGGACGACGCTTAAGACGGGAATAACTAGGGGCGATTTTTTGATAAGCTAAACGTAATCGAGAAAGGGAATTCATAATAATCAACTCAGAAAAAAGAAAAAAGTGGACAAGGGGGAAAGTTCGTTAAATAAGTCAGC
>JAGLOH010000072.1 GCA_023139025.1 Candidatus Heimdallarchaeota archaeon
TCCACGGGTATATGTCTAAAAAGGAAGTAGTATCTGAACTACTTGATATGGGTTTCTGCTTTTCATTTGGATTCAAACATATAAAGATAGAGGAACTTAAGAGGATAATTGAAATCACTCCATTGGAACAAATACTTGCTGAAACAGATTCTCCTTATCAATTAATGGAATCCCCTAAAAAATTTATTCTTCCTGAAAATGTGGTTCTAGTAACAGATGGGATTGCTATTATAAAGGAAGTTAAGACAGAAGTTTTTGCTAATCAGGTAATGAGAAACGCTAGAGAACTTTTTAGGTTCTAGATCCAACATTTATGATTAAAAATTACCAGCTTTGAATTTCTTTCTCTCTGTTAACTTTTGAACTCTCTATATGCACCCTTCCAAGAAGGGTATTATTTCCAAACATTTGTAATTAATTATCCTAACGAGAAGGATGACTTAACAAGAAGTATAGATTATCCAAGAAGGAAGGATAATCCAATAAGATAGGTGGTTTAATCACTCAATTTTTGCCACTTTATATTATTCATATTGTGATCTTTGGCAGTTTTAGAAAGTTCTCCAACATGGGACATGGCATGTCTCATCACATAAGAGAATTTGTGAATCCGGCAGGAAAAACCCTTAGAAGCAAAACCATCTTCCTCTAGAAGTTCTTGATCACTAAATTTCTCTAAAGACTCAGACACTTTCTTTTGAACTTTAGTCAAGTAATCTTCAAAAAACAATCTGTCCTTTGTTTGGATTCTTTGCTTTCCTTCTTCTTCAGAAAGTGCAGAGATTTCAGTCATAGGAACCCAGTCTTCAGGTGAGTTGTTATAATGAAAATCCAAAGCTTCGATTATATGGAAAAGAGTATAGCCATACATCCAGTTATTGTGAACCTCTTTCCAATAATCTCCATCAATCTTAGTAACTGCAACATTCAACATTTTGAAAGTTGCCTCCATTTCAAGTTTAATAGTCTTAGATAAAGCAGTCATATGGAAAATTACTATTAATAATTCTTGAAGGTGTAGGTTTACCAAAAATTGCAATATTTAATGACAAAATTGTTTAGTGTCAACCAGTCATATAATTATCGTCAAATAGAAGATTCAGAACTTAAATCGTCGTATTTAAAAACAAGCAAGCGGGTTGAGCTTTGTGCAAAATAGGAGCAATCGTTCTAGAGACATGGGAAAGGATCAATCAAGAAGAAAAACTCCAAGTCGTTCTAGAAACAAAACAGGTTCATCGTCTTATAGCAGGTCATCCAATAGATATGATTCTAGAGACAGAAGTCAGTCAGATAGAGGAACCAAGGAATTTCACACTGTAACTTGTGCTAAGTGTAAGAAAGAAACAACTGTACCGTTCAAGCCTTCAGGAATTAAACCCGTTTACTGCAGAGATTGTTTCCATGAGCAAAAGCCACAAGATGGTACTGTAAGACGATTATCTAGTCGTACTAGCAGTAGACCAGATCATCAATCTTCTAGCAGGTCTCGAGCAAGATATGACGCTAGAGTCAGAAGTCACACAGAAAGAGGGACACCGGAACTTTACACAACAACTTGTAGTAACTGCAATAGAAATACAACCGTACCGTTCAAACCAACAGGAACTAAACCAGTATACTGTAGAGAATGCTACAAAAAGCTAAAACCACAAGATGGATCAACTCCAGTAAGTCGATTTCCCAAGCGCTCTAAAAGCAGACCTAACTATCGTTCTTCTAGCAGATCTCCAGCAAGATTAGACTCTAGAGATAGAAAACATTCAGATAGAGAATCCATAGAACTCCATACTGTTATATGTGACAAATGTAAGAAAGAAACAACTGTACCATTCAAACCAACAGGAACTAAACCCGTTTATTGTAAATCGTGTTTCCAAGATCCAAAACTAAAAGCTAAATCTCCAAAAGAAACTACTACTGTACAAGATGAAGTTGATGAAGTTGTAGAAAGATTTGGTGATAGACCAGGTCCATATAGAGCAAACAAAAGGATGCATCAAACTACTTGTAGAACATGTGATAAAGAGATACTGATACCTTTTAAGCCAAAAACTAACAAACCTATATATTGTCCAGATTGTTATAAAAAAGTAACTTGATAGATGAGATTCAAGTAAGAAAGAAATTCACTTTCTCTTTTTTTATGGTTTTCATAGGAAAAATTATTATTTAGAACATCACTCTATTTTTTGAAATTATGACTAGACTTCTCATTGATGAAGGATTACAGCAAAAAGCTGAAGAGGATCTCATGAAATTGATGATTGGAGAGAATCTGCAACCAGAATCCTTCTACTACTCTCCTTATATTCTTAGAATGATCAATGAGAAGTTATTGGAAACTGGCATTAGTGTAGGACTTGGAGAAAAAACTGATAGAAGTATAATCGATACTTACTGGAAAGATCTAACACTACCTATAGTTGTTGATGTAATAATACGAAGAATTGACGGTGTTAAAGTAAACTCTTCTCTCGAGTTAATAGTTTTAATAAAGGATGATACAACGAGATCAATAATCTGGGATGATTTGTATAGTTTAAAAAAAATGAAACCAAGAAACGAAAGAGTTTTTCGAGGAACATTTTCACAATTTGGAGATATTTCAATTGACGAAATTTTCAATCAGTTGCTTGAGATTTTAGAGAAACATTCTCTAAATTTCAAAGTAGAAAATTATATTCTAAATAGAGAACAAACATTAAAGGATAATATATTGTTTGAATCTATGTTTTCATCAAATATTAGTTTTTCTTGCTTGTCTTGCAATATGTGTGAGTTGCCTAGTAACTATTCAGTTAATCCTATACCAAATAAAAATGAGCAGCCTTTCCTAGAATTATTTACTGAGAAAAGGATATGTTTTCCTTCGAATTTAGCTTCTCTCACTCTAGATGAAGGAATAGAGATTTCTTCCCTAGTTAACAAAAGAATCGAAGAGTTTTGTTATCCTGTAATTTATCTAAAGAATAAGTCAGGAAATATTATTGATTTCCAACTTGCTTTAAGGCAAAACAAAGGAGTCTGTGTCTTTCAAGATAGTAAAAAAGGGAAATGTACAATCCATGAAAGTAAACCTTTAAGCTGTTTTAGTTACCCTTTCATGATACATAAGTTAGATAACAATCATTTTACTATTGAAGCAGATTTTTCTTGTCCAGGAATAAGAGAAGAAAGTCAGCTTCCTGAAAATCATTTTATGGACGAAATACGTAGAAGAATAGCTGAAGAAAAAATTACCGATTTAAGCTTCAAGGAAATTCTGTCTTTGAAATGGAATTTATCTGAATATTACATAGATGGAGAAAGAGTCTTGCAAGATGAGATTAATGAAGCTACCAATTTCATCAGTGAAGAATTTAGTTCCAATAATGAACAATAGGGTTCAGATTTTTTTCAAAGTCTATTCACAAAAACTATTTATAGGTTGAAAAGTTAGATTCTAGGGTAAACGATGGATTCAAGTCTTAGAAAAAAGTTAGCTGAAAAGTCTGTTTCAACAAAAAAAGCAGATAGATCTCCAGCTAGTAGAAAAGATGTTGCATATTTTTTTATCGCTGGCATTGTATGGTCTATAGTTTATCTCTTAATTCCCCTAATTGTGTGGATTGTTACTAGAGACTGGACTGGTACACTTTCACTTTGTGGGAAAATAGGTATAGGTATGATATTATTCAGCCTTCTTCTTTTAGCAGGTAGAGATAAACTTGGTGCTGTTACTGCAAGTAGATATGTTGCCACTGGGAAAAGCTCTGCAGATGCTCGAGTAGCTGAAACTAAACGTGAAGCAGCTAGAGAGAGTCTAGTTCTTCAGATAGTTGCACCTATAGGTGTTTGGTTGCTATTTTGGGGAATAATTTTTGTCGTACCTTTTGCATTTGGAGTACCTTTCTTAATGAATTAAAAAATGAGGGATCACCCTCTATTTTTCTATTTTATTGGCTGACATTTCTGTTGTTTTTTCCACCCAATGTTCAGGAGTAACATTAATTACTCTGCCTTTCACATCCAAAAAGTCACCAAATAGTTTTGGTTTATCTTTCAGCTTTCGTTGAGAAGGTCTTTTCAAAATTAATGCGAACAGCCATTCTAAAGATAAATTAAAGTTCCATTTTTCCCATAACCACATTATTCCGAACCACACAGAGATTTCAATTCCGATAAGCAGAAATGTCATCCCCGTACTTAATCCCCACATAGTTCTAAATCCTTGATTTGGAAAGATAAAGTGTAATATGACCCTAAGTACAGCTTGTAATGATGCAAATGAATAGACTGATAGAGACAAAAATCCAACTCTTCTGCTGAATCGTGACCATTTCAATCTCTTTTCCCAGTTAACTCCTTCGTTATATTCATGTCTATGCATCAATCCAATTACTAAAAACATTAACATTCCAATCGTCACAAAAACAAACCAAGTTGGGTGCGCATGGAAAATTACAAGTTGAAATGGATCAGATGGAATCTTTTCTACACCAAACAACCAAATCACACCAAAAACTATTGACGCTCCAGCAAGACCATAACCCCAAAGAAGGAATTTTTCTTTCTTTGGTTTTTTCTCTTGAGAGAGATAGATTCCTAAAATTGAACCTACTGCACTATACCCAAAATGAGGCATCAATGGAGATTCCGTTGCAAGCATTTGATTCCCTAACATTCGAAGAATATAGTCCCACCAACCCTTATCACCAATTTTGGTTAGAGATTGTCCTGAATGCAAATCAACTCCCCAGAAGACATTTGCAGCTTCGTAAGTAGCAGGAGCTGGGAAAATAAATAAGCAACCAATTATAGCAAAAACAATTGACATCACTAGTGGTTTTTTTGTTTTCTCATTTGAAGTTAGGAAATAAAACAGAACAGCAGATATCATTATAGCCCAGGCTATATTAGCAAATTGATCAGCATGGTAAATATTCTGCCATTCAATAGAAGATGTACCAGTTTCTACCCATTCCTTGGATAATTGCCATTGTGCTAGAAATACATAAAAGAACATTGCCCATAACCAGAGAAGTAATCCTTTGAATAATTCTTGAACTAAAATCACCTCTCTCTTTATTCCCCTTCTCAGTTTCATATTCATAATCAGCATATGAACACAAGCACTAATTAACAAGAATAGGCCTCTCCAATGACCGAAAACAACAACTAAACCCATCATAATGTAACCTGAAGTATCAAGAAGTTCAGGTGTAGATTCAGCTATTCCTTCTACTTGACTTACTAACATGAAAGTATGAATTACTAAGTTACCTAGTATCGCCCATCCTCGAAGAATATCAAAGGAGATGATTCTGCTAGCCATAAATATTGGGTTTTGGAGGAGTATAAAATTGTTTCCTATTTTTTTTAAAAAAAAGAGAGATGTGATTGTTACTCTTTTTCTGCTCTCCAGACGTAGAAAGGTAATTCACATACTTTTTCAAAACCATATTTAGATGCAATAGGAGCTGAAGTAGCTTCTTTAGCTTGAATAATCAGCTGTTCTAATCCTTTACTTTTAGCAAGTTCATAACGTAATTTCAGAAATGATGAATATATACCTCGTTTTCTATACTCTGGTAGAGTTGCAGCACCATTCAGAACAGCTATTTTTGTATCTGGTATTGTTGAAATTGCCCCAAATGCTACAGGCTCATTGTTTGTCTTATCATAAGCTATATACAAGTTATAATCGATATTGAGTAACCTATCTCCAATAAGATTGAAAATCTGTCCTGCACCTTCAGGCATTCCATATGCTCTTTCAGCCAACTTTTGTATCATTGGAGATTTAATTAGTTCCACAGCTTCTATATCTCTATAAGATTTGTATTCAAATTCATCATTAATCTCAAGTTCTAGTTCCTTAGAGACTGGTCGTACCATCCCCAGAACAGGTATTTCCTTCTTGAATCCAAAATCTATTAGCTTTTGTTCCAAATCATATGGTTTTGATTGGGGAGATAAAACCCAACTAAATACACTAAGTCCCTTTGATTTATAGTAATCTGTAATTTCTGCAATTTTTTGCTCAGTTTCATTTTCAGAAAGTCTTGCTTTACCTACTACATTGAATTCCTCATGATTTACCATGGGACATACATAACCTTTTACTGATTCATCTTCAAGTTCTTCTAAAACTCCTTCAATTCCAGAATGCATAAACATAGAATTTTCTATTGCATCTAAAATTTCTTTTTCTTTTTCTGACATAGAATCACTTCTTAAACTATGATAAATAGAATTTTAAATGTTTCTATCAGTAAATTATGTGTGTTCTTTTAATGCTTTAACAGCTAAATTGTAAAAATAATCATCATCTATTGAATTTACTAGCTCTATGAAAGGTATTGTTTCCGTAAATCCATCCCAATTTTCCTTTATCGGATCCTCTTCATCATCGTAACCTTGAGTTATGTTGTTGGTTACTCTATATGCAAAATAGAAGTACTGCACATATGCTCTTGATCTTAAGAAAAGAGTTAATGTTTTCAATTCTTCAATAGGAATTTTTGAATGTTCAATATAAGGTAGAATAAAATCAAGATAGTTATCCTTCAATTCAGGTTTATAAAAACCAGTGTAAAATATCCAAGTACCAATATCCACCATTAGATAGCTGTAACCTCCCCCAAAATCTAGAATACCAATGAGTTCTTCTCCTTCCTTTAGGAAATTACCTGGCATCATATCTCCATGAACTATTCCAGTAGTTAATTTGGAGAAATCAGTTTCTTCTACACGTCTCAAAAACGTCTCAAAACATCCTAAGATTTTTTCATTATGTTCATGTTCTGGTAATAGTTTGTCTCTTTCATTGTATCTCTCCATCAACCATTCTCCTGGAGGTTTTGAGATGCTAGTTGCACATTCATTCTTTAATATTTGATTGAATTTTTCTACAGTTATTTGTTTAGAATTATAGTGAAAAATCCCAAATTGTTTTCCAAACCATTTCATCCATTGAAACATTAGTGGTCTATTCTCTCGATAAATCGGTTCTCCTGAAATAAAAGTCATAACTACTAGAAGATTGTTCTCATCAAATTTAGATACAAAATTACTGCTGTTAGTCTTAATGGGTATTGGTACTTTTACTCCATATTCATTCAATAATTCAAGTACTTTCATTCTTTTCTCAATCTGATTTATTTGTGGATAGAAGTACAATTTAAGAACATAATCACCTTTATTCGTAGAAAACTTGATGTTATCACTTTCATGTCCAGATTCCAGAGGAGTTAAGTGTAGTATGTCTCCTAAATCATAATTCTCATTCAATATCTGTTTAACAGTATCGTCAGTGAGTTTAATTTTCTCCTCAAACATCTTCCTAATCTCTTATTCTTTGAATATTGATTTTGGTATAACTGCTCTAACTCCAGGGGTTATATCTACTAACTGACTTATTCTCAGATCTACAACACAACTACAGAGAGCATAAGCTTCTTCTCGTGTTAACCCCTTTTCTTGAACAATCCAGTTAATCATATCTCTTAATGCAATCTTACAAGCATCATCAGTTGTTTCTCCCCAAGCTGTAGTCATAAAATATTCGTCAGTTTCATATTGAGGTCGTTCAATTTTCTTTTGCTTATTTTCAACTAATTTGATAGTAACATTAGCATCAATTTCTACAGCTGTTCCACATACTTCTCCATCTCCTTGAATTGCATGTACATCGCCTACACCAAACAAAGCACCATCAACAAATATAGGTAAGTAAACAGTTGTTCCAGCTGTACAAGCTCTTGAGTCCATGTTTCCACCATATTCTCTAGGAATGAGAGTCCCATGTGAACCTTCTGCTGGAGCAACAATTATTGTTCCAGGAAATGGATCAATAGGTATTTTGACTTTATCACCAAAAATTGCATGTCCATCTTTGATTTTAATAATTCTAGTCCATGGTTCAGGAAACTCAGGAGCAAGATAACCAAAATCAGGAATAATACAACAAGAACCTTGTTCTGCAACAGCTACATCCAGAATATGCACTTCAAGTGTATCACCAGGTTCGGCACCTTTAATGTAAACAGGACCTGTTGCGGGATTAATTGTTTCCATATCAAAATCTACAGGCAAGTCTTCAGGTTTCTTTATAACCTGATTAAAAGCATCTCTGCATTCAAAGATAACTGTATCTCCTGATTCAATTGTTAAAACTGGTTTGTTGGTTGGATCAGTTTTGAATACAACGTCTTTCATAGATATCCGATGAGTTTTTCCATTAGCCATTTATGTTCACTTAAGTGTTTACGTTGAATAATAAAAATATTTCTTGGAAAATCCTAGGTATATCTAATCATCTTGATAGAGTTTCGAAACAAAAAGATTCCCTTACAAAACTATCTGTTGACCTAGCATTAAATGATGAAAAAGTTCTAGAATCTAATTTGTATGGGTTCTAGTGGTATTAGTTTTTCATTACCATTCTTCAAGAGATGAATCTCCTTTTTTATTTTCTTCTTATGCTCACGTGATAAGGCATTCATCTTTGCTTGTTTATAATATATGAGCAGCTTTTCTTTGTTCTCAGAATTTATTGATAATCTAGCTAGATTCCAGTTTGAAAC
>JAGLOH010000073.1 GCA_023139025.1 Candidatus Heimdallarchaeota archaeon
GAATGGACCTATGGGTGTTTTTGAACAGAAAGAATTTGAAAATGGAACAAAAGAAATAGCTAGATATTTAGCTGAAAGCGATATTGTTACAATTATAGGTGGGGGAGATAGTGCTGCAGCTATTGAGAAATTTGATTATCAAGACAATATGTCATTCATTTCTACCGGTGGGGGTGCAAGCCTTGATGTTATGCGAGGTGCCCTTTTACCTGCAATCGATTGCTTATCAGATAAATGATTAAAACATCCATATGAAATATAACAAGAGAGAAACAATAGCTCCCACAATAATACTAAATAGATTAACAAAATCATTTCTTAGCCATTTAACACCAGAATAATATTCTGTCTCCACTTCACAATGTACTTTTTTCTCTGTAATTTTTTCGCATATAGTACATTTGTTTAGTTTCTGAATAGTACAAGCAAAAATACTATCAAAATATGAACCTATTAAACCACCCACTATTACTGGAATGATGAACGCCCACATTGAAGTAGGAAATACTGTAAAATTATCAATGAAGCTAACTCCAAATCCTAAGAATGCAATAATTACTGCTCCTAAGATTGAAGCTACAAGACCTAGTATTGATACAGCGCCAGGTGTTCCCTGTTCAACTTTAATCCATGGTTTGATAGATGATCTTGGTTTGAATTTAGATAAAGCACCAATTTCTGTACCGAGAGTATCAGCTAAACTAACAGCAATTGCACCTCCAGCAATAATAGTGATAATGGGATCTCTAAAAAGTATCACAAGGAAAGCTAAAAATGCAGGTATAACGCTATTGACCATCGCTTGAACACTATCCCTTCGAGTATCACCCTTCTCAAATTCTTGACTTATAGATTTCTTCTTGTTTTTTCCAAGAAAAGTAGCTAAACTTCCAAGAATAAAAAATGTAAAATACATAACTCCCCATGTCCATGAACCAAGACCGAGAATTACTAAACCAAAGTATAAACCAGCTATTGCTCCATCCCAGGTTAATGCCTTGAGAATGATTCCAGAAAATGCCAATACCAAACCAACAACCACTCCTGCTATAATAGCATTATTCGATAGTGATGAAACAAAGGAAAACGAAGATTTATACAGAATAAACAATACAATTGCATTTGCGGCTGGAACTGCAATATTATCAAATCCTTTAGGAGTTAATGCTTCAACAAAAGCTGTAATAAAACCTGTCAACAATCCAAGATAAACAGATAATACAACCGTTTGAGATAGTATTAAGCAACTGATTGTAACTGCTCCAAAGGTTGCAAATGCTGCAGACCAACTTCCTAGTAATGTTTTTGTCCCTCCCCAAATATTGTATGCTTTGTCATGCCCAAACTTAGAGCCTATTACAGCGCTTATCCCATCCCCCCAAACTAAAGGCATGAATGCTCCAAAAAGAATAATATTTGTTGGATTGGTTTTATCTGGATTGAAGAATAAAATAACCAGGGTAGTTAAAGAAATTGCATAAAAAACTGTACCATAAGTATGTCCTTCGCTTACACCTTTTAATCGGAACTTCTTAATCGGGGAGCTAGGACCTGTAAAATAAGTGAAGGGAATAAAGAAAACCGGTCCTATCATTGCAAACCATATATTGGTAAAAACAAAAGGAAATAAGAGAACTACATTCCCTACAGATAGATGAACAATTTTCCTTGAAGTGCTTCCTGATACTTTGTCTTTTCTTCTTAGAATCTCAGCGATGAAAAGTGAAAGGAGGACAAAAACAAAAAGTGCTGCTAATCCAATGATGTCAGAAGTTGCTATTTTGGTAGGTAATGAGAAATCCAATTTATTTCCTCTTTTAATTCTTAGATACTTTAGAGATAGAAAGTCATTAAAAAATCTACTGCTCGCTAAATGCATCTCCTTTGTTGAAGCTCTCTATTGCTTTTGCTCTATCAACTGCATCAACCATTCCATCACATCTGGGATGATAAAACTGGTCACAGTTTCTACAAACTTGTTCATTCTTCCTATTTCTAAAACCTGTAAAATAAGCTCTGCTTACAAAGTAGAGAAAGAGCGTTATCAGAATGACTGCAAATGCCCACCAGTTCATTGCTTGAGCAAGAGCAACAATAGAAAGAATAATCGATAAACCTGCTGAAATCATTGCAATTCCAAGAAAGAAACGACTTATGTCTTTAATTAAACGAGGAGGCTCAAGAAAAGCACTAATGGGCGTAAAAATAAATAAAGATACTGTGGCAGCAAAAGCCATCCAAAATGTTACTTTAAGAACAAAAACCATTATAGGTGCTAGAATCAAGCCAGCAATCATCCCGCTGTAAAGATTAACACATCCTCTACACACTTTGTAACCCCTTATTATATACATGTGATCATCGAAATTCTTACACAATGGATGATGAGCTAATCTATAAGGGGAAAGCATCCACTTTTCTCTTCTAGACATTTTTTCTTTCCGCTTCATCTTTATCACTTAAATATATTACATATATTGTATCTATGACAATACTACTTATCAAATATAGTAGTATTAACAAGTTCTCTTCGCTAATCTTGTCCTGAAATTCTGTTATTTTAGCACTCATTCCTGTAAACATCTGATTAAACTTTTGTTCTAGGAGCTGATTACCAGATGCTACGTTTACTGGATTAAGATTCCTTTGCAATAATTCTATAAGAACTAATTGTTTTTGTTTAATTATAAACTGAAAATCTACTGGAAGTTTTTCTGCCCAATTGATTTTTTGAAGATATTTTTTTGAGATGTATTCGTATTTGATACTGAAAAAAATTGAATCTAGTAAGGTAAGTAGGTCTATTAAAGACAGTTCACCTAATTTCTTACTGTCTGTAGATAAGACATTAATTACATCCTCTAAAGGAGGTTCATCTTCATTTTCTGAATTGATTTCTTTTGTATCTTTTTTTATTCTGACACTCATTTGCTCTAGTATTTCTTCTTTTTTTTCAGTCGAAGAAAAATTTAGAATGTTGTGTAATGTTTCTTGTAGAATATACAATGAACGCTCAATTTCTGAAAAATTCAGTAAAACAGAAAATTCATCCTTTATGTTTTTTAATTTAATATTTTCTAGTAAATGGAAAGTTCTAAGAATAAGCGAGTATCTCTGTTTATTTTTTACTTGAACATATCTGGAAATGTTCTTCAAAACTTTAATACATTCACGAAAATCTCCTTGTAATAAGTATATCTCAAAAAGCAAATCCAATAGCTCTACTATGGCAGAATCTTTGTATTTAACTGCTAAATCCCTTCCTTGTTCTGCAAATGCTGTAGCTTGTTTATGATTGCCTAACCTAAGATATATTTGAGCTTTAGAGTGGTAAATTGCAATAAGACTTCGCTTGTCTTTTATTTCATCTCCTATTTCCTCAAGCTCATTCAGAATCTCTAATGCTTCATCTAGCTTGTTTTGAACAACAGCTACCTGACTGAGCATCTGTTTTAATTTTCCATAATCTGGTAACATCTCAACAAATTTTCCTTGTGTCAGACGATGAATACCATCAATTCCCAGATTTATCATGTTTCTTGTTTTGATAATCTGTTTTTCTTTTATTAGTGCTTCAGTAAAAATTCCAATAAGAGAAATATGGGCTCTAGTAATATCCTCTTTTTCCTTGGTTTCTAAATATTCAAGATTAATTATTACCTGATCATACTTCTTAAGACTGTAATTCAATCTTGCTCTGGTATTAAGTACGCTGTGGAAACCTTTCTCATGATCAATTTCTTTGAAAACTTCTTCAGCTTTAATCAGAAATTCGTTTGCAAGTTCCTCGTTAAGCTGATTTGCATATATAGAGCCAAGATTTAGAGAAACTGTAGCTTCTCCTAGTATATCTTTAGTTTGTTTTCTCAAATTTAAACTTTTGAAATAATAGTTAATAGCTTCATCATACTCTCCAAGATAGAAATGCAATCCCCCCAAACTAGAAAATGTGTGTGCTTGACCTTCTTCATTCTTATAAATTTGATCTATAGATAAAGCCATCTGAAAGAGTTTCTTACTCTCCTCAAAATTTCCCTGTTCCATGTATAGATTAGCTAAATTGTGATATATTATAGCTCTAGTATCATCGTTGAGTGAAGATTCATGAAGTTCAAGTAATTTAGAATAAATCTCCATAGATTGATTTTTTTCACCTATGCGTCTTAGAATCTTGGCATATTCTATTTTTACATCAAATACCTCTTTCTGAGGAAACTGATGTACTTCTAGGATTTCTATGGTTTCTTTAATATTCTCAAAAGCTTGCTTATTTTCACCCAAAAAATAATGTGCCTTCGCTAAAACAAAGTAATAGTTTTTTTTATCTATTTTACTCATTTCTTGATTTAATTCTCTATGAGCTAACTTGATAATGCTGGTGTAATCATGATCTTTAAACATTTTTTGAAGTTCTTCAGCTAAATAGTCAAACATTTTTCCATCATCAATGTATTAGATATGCAACAAGTTAGCTTCTATCTTCTAGTACTATTGTATTAGCTACGAAATCTCCTATTCTTCTACCATCATCATTACATAAAGGCATAAAAACATCTATTATGCTAATAAAACATAATGTTCGAACACATGCTTGCCCTGCTGTAATTGGTAAACCTGTATCATAATCAACCACCATGAGTTTCATCATTGATTTTCCAAAACCTTTACCGGTTTCAGGAACAATGTCTCTTAAACACCCTAGAGGTGGACAGAAGGAAGCCATACAATAATCAACAATATAAGCTACGAACCTATCACCATAACTAGCTCTTAGTTGAGGGTATGCGTGCTTAGGGATGCCACCGGTAGATACTGGCATTTGAGCGGGAGCATGTTGTTGTGTTTGTGCATAAGGTTGAGGTGGAACATATGGAGCCTGTTGAGCAGGTGCTTCATATTGAGGTTTTTGAGCTTTCGGAGATGGAGCTGAATCTTTTCCTATTTTTTTTCCACAATTTAAACAAAATTTATCTTCTTGACTAGCAGAAGTTCCACAATTTGGGCAAAAATATTTCCTGGACATTTACTTACACCAATTTAATGTATTAATTAATTATTTACCAGTATTTAAGTATATTTTAACTAAGATGAGAAGAGATCCCTCAACCAAATTTGAGTGAAAAATCATTTTGATTCTTTAATGATTTTAGTATATGCTTTAAGTAGATTTTTTCCTACTACAGGATAGTCAAAATTTTTAAGAGCGTGTTTTTGTGATTTGAAAGCAACTTCCTGGATTTTCTCCTTATTCTTAATTATACCTAATACCTTGTCAACTAAAGTAACTTCATCATTTGCAGGGTATAACCAATCACAATTGGGGGGTATCATTTCATTCATTGGAGGTTTATCAACTGCTATCACAGGCAAGCCAGAAGCCATAGCTTCAATAAGTGGAGTACCAAAACTACCTTCTTCAGCGGGATAAAGAAGAACGGCACTTATATGAAACGCTAAAAGGAGCTCTTTATCATCAATGTATCCCGTTATTATAACTGAATCTTCAATCCCAAGATTTACTACATCTTCTTTTATTTTTGACAGTAGGGGGCCGTCCCCAACAACTAGAAAAATAATTTTTGCATTTCTTTTAAGTATCTCAGGGAAAAATTGAACCACTTTGTGTTGGGATTTTCTGTTGATATACGGACCTTGCATTAAAACAATGGATTTTCCTTGATCAACATCATATTTGTCCCTAAAGGATTCTAAATCCTCAAGTTTTGGAATTTGTGAGAAAGTTTTACAATTTAGTGAGTGGGGTACAATTATTACTTTCTCTTTCATGCTTTTTGATAACCTTTTAATTTTTTCTAGTAAAGAAACTGACGTTGTTACTATATTATCACAGTGTTTCACAATTCGTCTAAGAAGTCTAGAATATGGTCGTTTTACCCACATTCTTGATTTGAAATTACCTATTGTTACTGCTCCATGTACAGAAACAACTAGAGGTATTTTGATTTGATTCCTTTTTTTAGCTTTGGCAAAATAAGATGCCGCTACTTCAGTTGCATGAATCAAGGCTATATCAACTTCTGAACTCAGTTCGGTGAATACATCAAATGCTTGCTTTGAGAAACTTCGATGGTTTTTAGCATAGAAATGTGTTAAAGTACTATAGGCTCCTCTAGCAGAAATCTGCTCTGGAAGATAATAAAAATGGATATTTTCTCTATTCAATAATTCATCATCAGAGGACAATTTTGTTGTGGTTGCAACATAGATGTCTATCCCTTGGTTCGCTAATGATTGTACTAATGAATAAGCATACCTACGAAGCCCCGCCATAGGTCCAACGTAAGGAGGTCCTATCTCTATCGTAGGAATGAAGATAGAGAAATCCATGTGTAGAAATCTGGAGTAACTACAAAAGCATTTTGGTGAAATTCTATTTTTTGTAAAACAAGTAATATTTGTCCAACCACAATAATAAATAAAAGACTTAGGCTTGTTAGTACATATGATAGATATAGAAGATGAAATCTACGACCAAGTTTATGAGAACGGTTTATCATCAAAATCCTTACTGTTAATAAGAGATAATCTTAGTCAAATATCTGCAGAATTTCTTACTGATCTCTTAGTAGATAATGTAAATATTCACACTCAATATAGTATATTAATAGAATTCCTTACCGAGATATGGTCACAAAATACTAACTCGAGTCCAAATTTACTAAATTATATCAGCGGAGTTCTCCACAAATTATTCTACCTTGCTCGTGAATATCCTTTAGGTAAAGAAATTCCAGACTATGTTACTAACGAAATCACTGAATTTCATCAAATGTTATGTGATTTTAAATTAGAATGCTTGGAACAGAACGTAACCTTACAAGATGAATCTATTGAAAGAATTAAGTCATTCAAAGAGCTTTTTGAAGTTATAAATCAACAAACAAGATTACCACAAAAAATTAACGAAATGTTTAGAATAGGGTCAATACTATTTTACCTATTTTCTCAAAATGAAAATCAGAAATTAAGAAATATTGATGAACTTAGTCTCTATCTCTCAAGATGTTTAGTTCTTTGGAAATTAGAAGCTTTAACTGATGAAGAAATTCAAATATGTTTTGAACAAGCAACAATTAAATTTTCTGAAGAGCTGAATTTAAAGAAGTTTGAAAATATTTTAGCATTAGAAATACAGAATTATCAATTCTTACAATATGGCCTCAGTCATGGGATGATTAAAAATACTGCAAGGACATTCTTTGAAATCTATTCAGTTAAAAAAACTTGAAATATCAATTCAAGCAATTTATCTATTATTTACATAGGATTTTAGTTCTTCTGAAATTCTTGAAGCTTTTTTAAACTCTGGTGCTAAGTAATTCAACAAATCTCGGGGAATTTCTTTTCTACTAAATATGTTTTGCAGGATTTCATCCAAAACATCTGTTTGAAGATCTGGATTTTTTAACATTTCCTTGACAGTTGTTATCTTCATACTTGAGGGTAAGTTATCTTCTAACATTGTAATAGACGACCATGCCTTGAGTGTAGAATAAACTGACCTATCTGGAGTAACAACATCCAATGCCATTCTAAAACGCCATTTCTTGACTTCTATAGGTGAATTATCAGTAGCTATGGCCCTACCAAGTATCTTAGCATTATCTTGACTTGGTTTTTGGCTATACTTCTCAATTAAATCTCTTATCTTAACTGTTGTGACCTCTTTACTCACATTAATCCCCATCTTTTACCTATTAGAACCTAGTACTGGGGAATATATATATCTTGCTCTTTAGAGTTCCGTAAACATCAGTTTCGAGAAAAACAGAAGTTGCCACCTTCTCATAATACACCTTTTGTTAAAGATGACTTTGTGAAAAAGGTAGTCCAAATATAGCTTTGATAACTTTATAGTAAGGTTTCATGCGTTTTATGTGAAAATTATCGTTCTAGATTGTTTTCCAATGTTTGAAAGAACCAAATTTATGATTTTAGAAGAAAAATGAAGAAGTGTAAGACTTAATGTGTCCTACCTTACTCTTCTCACGATTTAAATAGATTGTAGAATGCCAATATGGAATAAACAGCTGTTCCTTTCCATAAAATATCTTCATCAACATCGAATTTTGGATGATGGTGAGGATGAATTATTCCCTTTTCTTCATTATACAACCCAAGAGCGATGAAAGCACCTTTAGTTTCATTAAGATAGAAGGCAAAATCTTCTCCACCCATAGTCAGTTCAGCTTCCTGAACTTCATCAAGTGGTCTTAGAATCTCAATAACATCGTCAACACTGTCATCATGATTGATCGTTGGTGGATAATATATTCCATCTATTTCAAATTGAACTACTCCTTCACATCTCCAAGCGTGACTATAACCTTCAACTATTTCTTGTATCCTTTTCATAATGTGGTCTCTTACTTCATTACTGAAAGTACGAAAAGTTCCTTCTAATTTTGCAGTGGAGGGAATAATATTGTGGGCATCACTACCCTCTAACATTGGTATTGAAATAACAGTTTTTTCCAGAGGATCAATCTCTCGACTCACTATCTTTTGTA
>JAGLOH010000074.1 GCA_023139025.1 Candidatus Heimdallarchaeota archaeon
CACCAATTTACATCGCCGCGGCGGCATGGATGAAACCGCTTACCAAAAATTCCTGGAACACAGCAAAACCACCCACCCCCTGGGAAGAGTGGGACAGCCCGAAGAAGTAGCCCAACTCATCGCATTCCTGGCATCGGAGCAAGCTGGCTGGATCACAGGTGTCACTTGCAGCATCGACGGTGGACGACAACTCACCTGCGCCAGGTAACCCCATGGCATGGGGGAATGAGCCCTTAATTTAAAATTATAAATGAAAAACTATAAATCAGGGCAGTTGTACTTTGAAATAACTTTCGGAGAGAGAAGAATAAAACTGGTAACTGGAAGAAGATAAGTATTTATTGAAATATTTCTATTTTTTTAATTTTTTTATCTTGAATTTAGGTTAAAAATGAGATATATTAATGTTCGTGAGCAATAAAATGAAATTTTTGTATTTTAGCCTAAGATGAAAAAAGAAAATGCCTCTATAATAAAGAAAGAAATTGGCAGGCGACTTAAATGGTTCAGAGAGGCCATTGGTAAGACACAAACACAATTGGCAGAGGAATTGCAGGTTTATCAATCCACCATTACCAATATGGAAGTAGGAAAAACCTTTCCCAGTATGAAATATTTACACTATTTTCACCATACCTATGGCTTAAATACCAACTGGCTGTTGAGTAACATAGGAGAGATATTTGTTGCAGTAGAAGAACACACCTCATTGGCTGCCTCTTTATTGGAATGCCATGTTCCAAAAAAAGATGCCATGTATGAAAAATACGCAGAATTGATAGATTTGATGCAGGTCTCTGAAGTGGAACAAATTATTTTGGCTAAATTGGTGGAGTTGAAGGTCTTTGCCAGGGAGGAAATTAATCAATTCCGTGAAAGCAGAAAAGAAAAAGAAAAAGTAAAAGTAAACCTGTAACTTGAAAGCTTTTCTTAAATCCAGTATAACTATGAACTTAAAGACGGAGCAAAAGATGAAAAAAGTAGAAGTTCAACAAAAAAAACGGGTGTTTGATGATTTCTTTAAAATAGATGAAGCTGTGGTGCGATTTGAATTATTTAACGGACAAATGAGTCCAGCGGTTCGACGATTGAATTTTGAAAGAGGCGATGCCGCGGCGGTACTTATTTTCAATAAAGAAGCCCAAAAGGTCATATTGATCAATCAATTCAGGTATCCCACCTATGAAAAGAGCGGAGGATGGCTTATCGAGATAGTGGCAGGCATGTTAGACAAAGATGAAACACCAGCGGAATGCATACGCAGGGAAGTAATAGAAGAGACCGGTTATCAATTGGACACTTTGATCCCTATCTCCACTTTTTACACCACCCCCGGCGGCTCTTCGGAACGTATATTCCTCTATTACGCAGAAGTAATCAACTCTGACAGGGTTTCCCGCGGCGGCGGAACAGAAACCGAACACGAAGATATCCAAATTGTTGAACTTTCACTACCGGACTTATGGAAAGCACTGGATACCGGGAAAATCATGGATGCCAAAACCTTGATCGCTCTATTATGGTTTAAAAATAAAATGGCCTAGGGCCTAGGGCATGGGGCCTAGGGTAGAACGTAGGGCTTAAATTAATCACCTATAGAAGGCTCCTCATAAGCACTTTCCTAGGCCCTAGGCCCTAGGCTACTTTAATAGGTCCCCTATGGGGTGAAGATTTGAGAGGCCAATCCCCAGCAGTCTTACTTTTATCTTTCCTGCGTCAGTTTTATCCAGCAGCACTGCTGCATATTTCATCATAATCGCGGATTCATTCACGGGTTCGGAAAGGGTTATGCTCCGGGTGATGTTTTTGAAGTTGTAATACTTAACCTTTAGAGTAATCGTACGTCCTTTAATGTGCTTTTTTCCCAGGTACTCTTCAAGACTCAGTGCCATTTTCTCAAGTATTTGCAGCATCTGGCGGCGGTCGTCAATATCATTAGCCAGTGTTCTTTCCTGGCTTATGGATTTCCTGGTGTGATGGGGCGATACTTCCCTGTTATCAATGCCGCGAACAATATTATAGTAAAACCGGCCCACTTTGCCAAAATGCTTGCTCAATTCCTCTTCCGGTACTTTTTTTAAGTCTCCACCGGTTTTGATACCCAGTGAGTGCATTTTTTTCTCTGTCACCTTGCCAACGCCGAAAAATTTCCCAATAGGCAAGCAGTCAATGAATTGAGCTTCCTTTTTTGGGGTGACTATTGTAATACCATACGGTTTATTAACATCCGAAGCCACTTTTGCCAGGAATTTGTTGAAGGAAACACCTGCCGAGGCTGTCAACCTGGTTTTTTCATAAATCGTTTTTAATAGTTCTTTGGCAACATCAGTGGCCAGGGGAATACCTTTTTTATTCTCTGTTACATCCAGGAACGCCTCATCCAGTGACAGCGGCTCCACCAGGTCTGTATATTCATGAAAAATTTCCCGTATTTGTTCGGATATTTTTTTATATACATCAAACCTGGGTCTTACAAAAATAGCATGGGGACACAGCCGATAAGCGGTACTGGAGGGCATGGCAGAATGAATGCCATATTTTCTTGCTTCATAGTTACAAGTACTAACGACACCTTGCTTTGTTTTTGGATTTCCTCCAACAACTAGAGGTTTATCTGCTAAACTAGGATTTTCTCTTATTTCAACAGAAGCAAAAAAAGCATCTAAATCCATGTACAATATGATAGAATCAAATGTTTGTTCCTTCTCTGAGAAATATACGACTTGATTAGCAAGTGTCATATTATTGAATTATAGTCTTTTTAATATAAAAAGTCCAAAAAAATAAAAATTGAAAAAGGGATTACCTTTTTCTTCTTCTTAAAAGTAGTACAGCTAAACCTATTACTCCTATTACAGGCAATACAAACTCATATGAAGTGAAACCTGTGTCAGGTGGAGTACTAACATATACAGCCCCTGGATTTGGCGTATCTATTATGAAATCAGTGTTACAATTATTTGTGTCCTCATTCGCAGGATCTCTTTGTAATGTCTTATCTGCACCTGTAGTAGAACCTGACCATGCAACAACACCTGCTACACTTCCTGATCCCCATGCAACTGCATCTTTTGTGACATCAGCTGGATCTTTTAAACTTAGATCATCCCCTGTATTAGCAAGCTGTATATTACCTAAACCATAATCAGCTACAGGAGCAGTAACTCCCAAAGCTGTCATTTCACTTTGATATGCAGCATTTGAATATGCAAATATCAGAATATCATCTATATCTATTTGCGCTCCTTCAGGTAATGTATAACTGCCCTCACCATCAGTAAGCTTCCAATTTTCAAGGTAAATATCAAAATCAAATGCATTATAAATTTCTACAAATTCACCTTCGGGTTCATCATCAGCATCATATCTTATCTCTGTTATGAACAAATTCCAATCTGCTTCATTAATTATATTTATCTTGTTAGTGATTTCAATTGGATCACCTACAGTTGGTGTTCCAACAATTTTTACAGTGTGAATTCCATCTGAATATGAATTTGTATTAACACTATAACTTTCTATTCCATCAGGATCAGTCCAAGTATGAATAGAAGTACCATCAATGAAGAGCTCTCCAGAAGTATATGTGTTTACTGCAAATGAAACTTGGAAATTGTAATTACCATAAGCTATCCCCCCAACCTTAGGAGAAGCTAACGCAACTGGAGCTGCATAACCTATCGGTGTTTCACTATTATCCCAATCGAAATTAAAAACTGTTTTGAAATATGCTGCAACATTAGCATTTTTTACTATGGCTCCTGCTTCTCTGTTATTTTCAATTGAATTGTTAGACCAGTTTATACTTGAAACTTGAACAGTTTCACCATCAACAGAAACATATTTGTTATGATCATACATCCCTTTGAAAAACTTAACTTGAACACCACTGTTGATCAAAGTTTCTGTGACATTTCCAGTTGATGAGTCTGGTTCTGGTATTAGAACTCTTATTGAAACCCCTCTTAGAGCAGCATCAATAACATCATAGAGTAAATCACAATCAAACTTGATATATTGAAGTTCTAAATCGATACTAGTAGTTGCTGATTGAATTAAGTTAGAAAGTAATTCAAAACTGTTATCTGGAGAGAAAATAGGTGTCACTTCTGCATATTCAACAAATGTGGTTGTTTCATTAAATGGGTGCTCATATGTACCACTAGTTTCAGGAGCTTGAAGATTTCCAGTATGTCCAATTGCTGAATCGTATGCAGTAGAAATTAACCCATCATCAATGAAGACATCTTCAAAGTATGATGCAATTGCAGCATCGTTAAAAATAAATCCCATCTCTCTATTGGTTCTTGCTTTAGGAGATTCTGGAATACTTGAAGGAGCCCAGTTTCCAGAGTATACATAAACTTCTTGACTATCAACAATCCAGAATTTAGCGTGTGTGAAAGTGAAAGAACTACTTGTCCAGTAAACATCAATTCCTGCATTATCTAGTCTCCACGCAGCTTCTTCGGTATATTCATCTTCATAGCTGTTAACACGATCATCTGAAAGTTGTACAATAACTGTAACTCCTCTGACATGAGCCGCAATAAGCTCATTTACTAAAGATTCACTTGACAATGTATAGACTTCAAGATAGAAGGTTGACTGTGCATTCTTAATAGAATTTATTACAATTACATGAGCATTATCTGGTCCTACAAAAGTAGTAATATTTGTTATTCCTGAAAATGTTTCTGTTGTAATTGCATCTAAAGCAATATTATCTAGATTATTAGCAAAATTTGAAGCAACAAGTACTTGTTGATTTGCACTAAATGAAACAAATGCAGGTAATAGTAGCGACAAAATTGCTATAAAGATAATTTGTTTTTTTCTAATCATATTTATACATTCAAATTATACTTAATAAATATGTATCGTCAAAACTAAATCAGGTTTTCTACAGATGTTCTAAAATTGTATTTGCTCGTTTTACATCTTCGGAGATATCAGATTTTCTTGAAGCCATTTCAATATATCTTGAGTATTTCTTAAAATCTCTTTCAGTTATCTTCATTATTTGCATTATTTCCTCAATAGTAAGTGCTTCTGCTTGTGGAATTTCTATTAATTCGGATGCAAATTCAAGAGGTGTCATTTTTAGTTCTATAACTTGATTTGGTTCTCCCCAGAAAGAATTCAAGAAAGAAAGATCTTCCTCAGTAGCTCCCCAAACATATGCAAATTGTTTGTTGTCTCTCAGTTTTCCAGCAATTTTAAGTCTGGATTTAATGAAAATAAAATGATCCGGTCCTTCATCTTGTTTTGAGACATGTGCTCCATATTTCTGAGCAATCAGATTTAATTGGTTGAGAAACTCACTTGTGTTTTTTATTTCATAAATGACCTTCATATCTGCTGTTTGGTTATGAGTCTTAAAATAGTTTTTCAAATTCCCAAAGGATGAGATGCTAGTCTCCATGATATTGATAAAATTGTTTAATTTTAGAGTGCAAAATTTCCTTTTCTGGTTGTACTAGATGCAAATTATCCTTTAACCATACAGGGAGATGTTTTTTGTAATAATGTCTAGCAAAACGATAGTCAAGTAACATGATTACTGCGTAATCTTCTAAACTTCTAATTGGTCTTCCTGCTGCTTGAGCCGCTCTTGTAATTGCGGGAATATTATACCCAAACTCTCTACCCTTGGTTGGAAATTGTTTTTCCAAATAATCTATGCTGGCTTTGACAGTAGGAGTCGGTCTTGCATAAGGAATTCCTACAATAATTACACTCTGCATTTCGCCTCCTGGATAGTCACTTCCTTCAGATGATCTGCCGCCTAGAACAGATATTAGCACGCCCCCCTTCTTCATGGATTCGTTCTTAAAATCCTGAATTAGTTTATCGTTTTCTCGAGATGACATTCCCTGATGAGCAATGAAAAGAGGTTTTGATATAGCTCTTTCAAGACCTGTTTCAAGGATACTTCTCATAATGACATAACTTGCACAGAAAACACCTACATTTTTTGGTGTTGACTCGACTGTTTCTGTAATTACTTCCAACATTTTTAAAAATGTAGCAGGAATTCGATCTTCTAGTTTTGATGAAATCTTATCAATTACCAGAGTAACATGGTTTTCTTTTCTGTAGGGAGATGGTAAACTAAGACTCTTTAAATTTTCAAGTTGAAGTCCAATCAGTGATGCATAGGCTTCAATTGGATCTAAAGTTCCTGATAAGGAAACCGACATATGTACGCTATCTAGAATATCTCTCGTTATTGATCTAGGGTCAAGCGACTGTGTTAATAGTTTTGAGCTTATATTTCCAGTTTTTGATTCTGTTTTCAAAATGAAATGAGCAAAGTCATCTCTTGTTTTTGTTTCAAGAAGCCGATTGAGATAGGATACAACTGCAGATGTGTAAGAAAGAGGAGCTTTATTCTGTTTAACTTGCATTTCTTTGACAAAATCAGCAAGTCTGTCAAGCGATTTTAGGAACTGTTCATCAATTTTTTGACCAGCACTTTTTTCTACTTTTTTAATAAAATCAGCAGGATTGAAACTCATTTCTTCATTTATTTCTAAAGATGAACTTTCATCAAGCAGTATTAATGATAAAGCATCTAATAGGTCATAAATTTCACCCATCTTATATTTTATCGCTTCTGATTTAGCATTATCAATGCTAAAATTTGATAAACTATTACTGCTAATATCAACGGCCGTTGAAGGTAAATTATGGGCTTCATCAATTACTAATATGATGTTCTTTAATTCTTTATCCAAATTCTGTAGAAAATTCGCTTGTACTCCTGGATTGAAAATATGTTGATAACTAGCTGCTACAACATTTACATTTGGTATCACTTTCTTCGAAATTTCAAATGGGCATACTTCAAAGGATTTTCCGATTTCAAATATCTCCAAACTGTCTAGAACTTGTTTTTTTGTCAAATCTTCAATTTTAGTTTTAATATCTGTTTTAGCAATATTGGAGAAATATTTGCATTTATTCTCTTTTTTTAGATATCTACAAATATCTGCAGCATTAGCAGCATCTAATGCAAACTTCTGAATAATTGGATGCAAACATAATTCTTTTCTCCCTCTTAGAGCTATTCCTGAAATAGGTTTAAGCTGTTTAATCATCTTTAGTTCTTCTATCACCCTGCTCATTTGTTGATGAGTTCTGCAGCAGTAAACTATAGTTTTCTTTTTCTTTATGCAGATTGGTAATAAAGCTGCTAAAATAGCGATTGTTTTACCTACACCGTTAGCAGCTTGAATAACTATATGTTTTTGATTGTTGTTCTCTTCAGAAATACTCTCTATAATTTGATTTTGAAGAGGTCTGACTTCAATATAAGGAAAATACTCTTCCCACACTTTATTTGTATTTACTCGCTTATGAACTACTGGTTGATTGAGAGGTGTATTGCATTTAGTACAAATTCCATTGTTTGCATTGGATGGTATGATTTTCCCACATTTGGAACAAAAAATATAATCATCTATCTCAGTTTCACTCTCTCTACGATTACTCATAAGTGTCTTTGTTTCGTTTATGAGAGTCCATATAAGCTTTATTGCCTAAGTAGAGAAAACATAAAACAAATGGTTAAGAAATAGTTGGAAATTCGATTTTTTGCACGAACTCCATTTTTTTAGAAGATTATATTAATAAATACCCATGTGAATTATATTATTGAAACTAGACTAGTAATCAAAAATTAACTAGCAATGTTTAAATACAACGGGTAATGAAGAGCTATTTCAAAGAGATTAGTTAAAAACTAATACGAACCTCTGGTTGGGGTTATTTACGACTTAGGGGGTAAAGCAAATAGTCTGGTTTGTGAAACTAAATGACACAAGAAAATATTAGACCAATAGATGAGATGTTGAAAAATACTACCCTCCTATTGGAGACTATAGCTTCTGAAATTGTACATTCAACCAGTAAAATATATGCAAGTTATCCTCCTGGTGAAATTACTTCAAGTCTATTCAATTTCAAGGATGACATTTTTCTTAAAGAGTTTGCAGACAATTTTGATTTAATAAAGAAAGTACTGAAAAAAGAACTCTCTAAATTACCTTATGATCGTGAAGATGAAGTTATTATTCTAGCTAACCTTTTAGCTGAAATTAAAGAATATGATATGGCAATCGAAATTTATAGTAAATTGTCTAATTACAATCCAGACAACCAATTTGCTTGGGCAAACTTGATGTCAATATACATGCTTCAAGGTAAACATAAGGAAGCAATGGATTGTTATCTTAGGCTTCGTCCAGATTTTATAGAACATTCAAACAATGAGAAAAAAGATTCAGCATCAGATGCATATAGAATATTGAATATTTCAACTACTTATCCCCTGCCAAAATCTTTGAAATCTCTAACTCGAAGAGCACAATCATCAACTGAATTAAAACAGCAATTTGAGAACGAATTAAGGGAA
>JAGLOH010000075.1 GCA_023139025.1 Candidatus Heimdallarchaeota archaeon
GAAGTTATAGCAATAAGTATGGGACCACCTCAAGCAAAAATAGCTTTGCTACGATGTTTAGAACTGGGTTCGGATAAAGCTTATCTGTTATCTGACAGGAAATTTGCAGGTTCAGATGTTTGGGCAACATCTACCGCTATTAAAGAAGGTATTGTAGGTTTAGAACCTGAGTTTGATTTGATTCTTGCTGGAAAGCAAGCAATTGATGGAGATACAGCTCAAGTTCCTGCTGAAACAGCTGAGCAACTAGGAGTACCGCAGATTACTTATGGTGTTGATGTAGTAATCAACGACAAGAGGATTGAAGTAAAACGAGAGACAGAAACAGGATATCAGATTCTTTCGACAAAAATGCCAGCTCTTGTAACCATGAGTAAAGGATCGAACATCAGAAGGATTCCCTCAATGCAAGATGTTTTAGAGGCAAGAAAAAAACCTCTGAAAGTAGTCTCAGCTGATGATTTGAATATCGAAGAAAGTAGAATAGGATTGAGTGCATCCCCCACTCAAGTAGACAAAATCTTTGCACCCCCATCCAAATCAGGCGGACAGATCATAGACGGTAATGATCCTAAAGCTGCAGCAAGGAAATTATATGATTATCTTAAGGAGAACAAGTTTCTGAGAGTGTGATATAAATGTTGAATGTAGATATTGAAACATGTATTGGTTGCAAAATATGTGAAAGAGTATGTCCATTTGCAGCAATAATTGTGGAACCAGAAACAAAAAAAGCTAAAGTACTGGAAGGATGCACACTTTGTGGAACCTGTGTGGGAGCTTGTCCCGTAAATGCATTAAGTATTGAGCGAAAAGCTGTTTCAGAAGAAGAAATTGCATTATACAAAAACGTCTTTATTTGGGGAGAATGGGAGAAAAAAGAAGAGAAAAAAGAAATTAAAAATGTGGTTCTTGAACTACTTGGGAAAGGTAAGGAACTTGCAGAAAAACTTGGTGAGTCCTTAGCTGTTGTACTTCCTGGAAATGATGTTGGACATTTAGTACCAGAACTTTTTCATCATGGAGCGGATAAAGTATATCTTTGTGAGCATGAACTACTAGAAAAATATTCAACTGATGGATACACAAACGTAATTGCAAGCGTTATCTCGTCTGAAAAACCATCTATTGTTCTTTATGGAGCAACACCTAATGGTAGAGATTTAGCTCCTAGAATTGCAGGAAGATTAGCTTTAGGTTTAACTGCCGATTGTACAGGTTTAGACATAAATGAATCAAGACAGTTAGTTCAAACCCGTCCAGCTTTTGGTGGGAACATCATGGCATCAATACTATCGCCTTATACCAGACCTCAAATGTCATCAGTTAGACCAAATGTGTTTCCTAAACCTAAAGCAGATGTATTCAAAACAGGAGTTACTGAAGAAGTTGAAGTTACTCTTAAACCAGTGAGTATAAGAACTAAAATCATAGAAGAAATCGTTTATCATGAAGAAAGCATCAATATAGAAGAAGCAAATATTTTGGTTTCTGCAGGTAGAGGAGTAGGTTCAAAGGATAATCTACAATATATAGAAGAACTAGCAGAAGCTGTAAATGGAACAGTATCTGGTTCAAGGCCACTAGTTGATTTAGGCTGGTTACCGCATCCTCGACAAGTAGGACAATCTGGAAAAACTGTTGCCCCCACCTTATACATAGCGTTAGGAATTTCAGGTGCAGTACAACATCTTGTAGGCATGACTTCTTCAGATACAATTGTTGCAATAAATAAAGATAAAGAAGCTCCAATCTTTGAGGTTGCAAATTTTGGAATTGTTGGAGATATGTTTGAGATTATCCCAGAATTTGTAAAAATCATTAAAGAAGAACAAGCTAAAAAAGCAAACTAATGGAGGGTTGTTTTATTCCTAGATTCTAAATTCTAGGATTTTTTTCATATCCCCACTTATCAATTGTTTTGTGCCAGATTGAGTAAATTTCTTGCTTATCTGTGATAGACATCTCATATTTGCTGGGTTGATATCCAGCAACTGATTCAAGATATGGTTTAATTCTTTCTTTCAGAAGTTCATACCCTTCTAACCCTAAACCTGTATAGATTTTTTCTAATTCAGAATAAGGATTTTTGCTTAGTTTCTCAAATTGCACCTCTACTAGATTACCTTTGGGGATCAACTTGATATCCTCATAGTATTTTTCATACATCTCTACATGGGTCTCAAATATCAGCTGACGTGCATCATAATCTTGTTTTTGCATAGCATATATTCCAGCATTATGTTTGTGCAGTTTTAACGTGGAGAAGAAAAGATCATAGGGATCGCGATAAATATGAATAAACTTAGCATTAGGGAAGAGTTCTAGAATTAGGTTTATGCGAAAAGTATCGGGTGGATTTTTCAGTATGAGCTGTTTGCCCTTTTCTTTTAATGTGAGTTTCTTTATCAAATAAAGAAACCAACTCTTCCATTCTTCCAAATGCTTCTGTGGAACATTTTCTAGAGAAACATACTCTCTATAATAATTAATATTTTCAGGAAATACAAACATTATAATTGGAGAATGCATGGAAAGAAATAGTAATGCAAATTCATGCTCGTGAGGCATTTCAGGAAACATACCAACTTTATCAGTTGGTCTTACTTTTGGAGTTAAGGGTTTCATAATTGCATGGATTAGCTTAGAATTGCTTAAAAACAAATGAGGAAGACTTGTTTCTGTTAGAGTAATATAACCAAACTGCTCATCAAATGCTAACATTCTGTGTAAATGAGTAGTCCCACTTCGCCAGTGACCTACAATAAAAACTGGATCTTTTGTTATTGCAGTATTCAATATTTTTTTCTTATATCTGACACGTTCATAAATGATGAAAGGACTAAGAACAATATTGATTACAGTTATACCGAATACCTTTGGTAGAAATCTCAGCTTAACATTAAACTTATTGTCATATAATAACTTCAACCAGTCCTTTAAGCTAATCCCAATCATCAGAACCCTCTTGAACACTTTAATTTAATCGTACTTAATAAGAGTTTTATTGCAACACTAACCTAGTTGGTAATCTATGTAGTTTGATTATATTTGTAGATAAACGCTATTTCATTTATTGAATGGTTAAGAACGTAATTATAATCATTTAGAGCATCAACAATATAGGGGGTTTCAGCTATTTGGTAGATGGAAAAGATGACATAGTTAAACGTTTCATTTTCTTTCGCGTAATCTTTAATAGTTTTCCTAATTTGAAATGATTCCCAAAAATTCACAAGTTCATCCAGTGGAATGTCTTTGTGAAGATAAAAATAGGATTTCATTAGTGATCCTTGAGTAAATAATAGAACACCATTAGAATCGTCCTTTTGTCCCACATACCATAGACTTCTCGCCAATGAATCATAAGCTTTCCAATCATACATCTGTGATCCTTGATATGAGGATATTACTCCACCTGACACAATCAACAGCAAAATAAGTGTTAAAAATGTAATATTAAATATTCTACTGATTTCTGCTGATTCTGTTTTTCTGGCTATTTTTGTGAAGAGTTTTGTGCTATAAGCACTTATCTTGGGAGAAAATACTTGAAAAAATAATGAAAGAGAAATTGCTAAACTTACATGTAAGTAAATGAAACCTAGATAAACGAAACGGAATTCCTTATGGCTAGGGATTGAAAAAAGAGCTATGATAATTATTGAAGCAGTTGGAAAACCACATATATTTCGGAGTAAAATCCAATTCTTCTCTTTGCATTTGATAAACCTGTAAATTGTATAAACTATTGTACCCAACATAACTAAAGCGCAGAAGACTAGAAAAATTATCAATGGGATATAACTAAATAAGCTATCTAGATAGAAGGTTACTGGTTCAACACCATGTATTGAGCTCAAACCCTCTAATACATTATATCTGAACCATTGAATAGGTGAAATGAGAAAATCTCCATAAGTTATAAAATCAACCAATCCACCAAAAAGTGCAGCTAAACCCAAACCAAAAAAATTACATGCTATTACTTTTATTTTCTTATAAGGAAACTTGAAAACAAGTGTAGCTATCAAACCAATGATAAAATCAATTCGAATGTAGATGATTAAACCAATAAAGAATGAAAGTACAATGATTTTCAGATAAGATCTAAAGGATTTGCTCATTTTGAGTTTTCTTTGACTTTCGTCTCCATTCTCCCTCTGAAGATTTTCCAATGTTTTCCAGAATGAGGTTATTATAAAGAAAAACCAAGGTACAAAGAAAATGTTTGACACAGATCTAAAGGAACTAAACATAAGAAGGGGAGAAAAAACTATAATAAGCGCAGATGCACTAGCGAAAGCTCTCTTTCCTTTAGTATATCTTTTTACAAGAACATAAGTGGAAGGTGCAAGTAAAGAACCGTTGATTCCAAGTAGAATCCGGATAAGCGGTATCGTGAATCGCCAATAATTCCACCCGAACAGCTTACCCAAGTACATAGGAACAGTGAAAATTATGGGAAACAGAAACGATCGAGATTTTGCATAACTCGGAATAAGTGGGTTTGATTCCTGAAATTCAGGGGGAATTGTTCCGTAACCATATACAATATCATGTGCTATTTCTAAACTCTGGAAAATTTCGTCTGGGTGAATTGTGCCCCAAGTACTGAGAGAAAAAGATATCTGCATTGCAGCTGAAATAATAGTCAAAAGAAGTACAAAACTCAATTCCCTTCTGCTTACAAAAAATCTGAAAACTCTTTTTCCTAATCCATGAAAAGATACAAAAACCTGCTTGAACAGCTTTTTTCTCTTTTCTTGACCCATTCTTTCACCTCAAAAGTTGTTTATCTATAATAGGATGGAAATTGCTTTTCTTTTATTTAGTTTATTTGTAATTTAATAAGGATTCGGGAAAATCGTGTGATGAATCTCCAAAGGTTTATATCTCGGAAAATGCATTCTTAGAATTAAATAAATCGACTTTTTGATTATTTGGTGAAAAGAAAATGAAAAAAATAAAATTAAAACTAACCATTGTGATGGTTTTAGGAATATTAGTTTTAACTAGTGTTTCTAAAACAAATACAGTTCAAGGACAAGAGTATTCCTATCCTTCAGAGCTGACTATTGGAGCTTCTTATGAATGGGAAGTTACAGAACTAATTCAGTTGGGAACAGTAAGCACACTTTTTCTTACTTATGGAGATGATACGCTAGAACAAGGAGACAAATTCTCTGTAATACTATTAGACAATATTAATAATGTTACAAACGGAACCCCATCAGAGTTACTGAATCCGGCTAATATTTGGGGAGAATTTTATCTTAATGATGAATTTAAAACTAATATAACAAGCGAGATTGGATTGCTGGATCTTAATTGGATAGGATTGCTGACTATAGGTATGGATGAGTTCTTCTTACAACCGACAACATATGAAAATGTAACTGGAGTTTACAATTATTTTGAAATTCTAAATGAAAATTTCCCACATGCAGTTGCAACAGCAGAAGAAGAAATAGAATACCTCGGGTTTTATGAACACAGTACTATAAAATATACTCAATCATCCAAACTAAGTTCAAAAACATGGATTATAAAACTTCAAATCGACGAAGTAGAAACTGTGGAAGACTTGCTCGATTCTGTGAATTGGGAAAAAACTATTGAGACAACATCAAGATATGTTGAAATTAGATTCAATATTAAAACAGGCTTACTGACCTACTTAGATTATGATTATGCTTGGCATCGTGAAAGAACTGTAGAAGGATCAATAGATATTGATGATAGCTCAATTAATCTTCTTATCGAAAGTACAACCCTCCCTACAGGTGCACCTTTTGATTGGGCATATTCTGTTATTGGTTTGGCTCTAGTAAGTCTAATTATTTATAAACGAAAAAGAAGATAATTTCTTCTTTTTAACTACTTTTTTAAATTCTGAATTCTTCTAGTAAATGTGATAAGAAGTAAAATTGCAATTAGTTCAGAAGATTATTATTCTTGTGAATTAACAAAGAAAATTCCCGTTAGAGTGTCGATTCTCGCAATCAATGGTGAAGAAGGATTAGGCTTTTATGAAGCTGTTGATAATAGAAATGAATCATTAGAAAAATACGTTGAGCAAATGAGAAAATCGAAGCAAGTTGTTAATATAAAAATTACTCATAAGTCCCCATCTAGATATTGGACTAGAGTGACTCATAAACTAGATTTTCCCTCCATTCATGAAACTGTTTTGGAAAGTGGAAGCATGACAATTCTTCCAATCGTTATTGAAAATGGAATACAGTATCATAATATTCTTTCTCCAACACCTGATGCCTTTAGAAAACTATTGAAACAACTCAAAGAGAGATTTTCCGAAATCAATCTGAGGGCACTCTCGTCAAAACCTACTGATACGCTACAAGAGCTATTAACAGATAAACAGTATGAAGCTATTGCACTTGCCTTTCAAAGAGGATACTATGAAATCCCTAGGAAATGTACTTTGGAGGAACTATCGCCTATACTAGGTATAAAACGAGTGGCTTTACAAGAGAGAATAAGAAGAGCTGAACAAAGGATTGTGGAAAATCAGCTTGTTTACTCCTGAACAACAGTAATTGTTTCGTCCTTTTTCGTTTTAAATAAAGGTAAAATTAATCCAGAAATAGCTACTATAATTAATCCAATCCACTGGATTCCTGAAGGTTTCTCAGCGAGAAAAATCACTGCCAGTATTGTTATTTGAAACAACATAGTATTATTGATAATTGAGATTTCAACAGCTCTCAGTTTTTGCATAGCATGATTCCAAAGAGTAAAAGCTAAAGCAGTATTTACTATGCTTAACCAGAGGATATATCCTACTGAGACAGGGGAGAGTCTAGGTATTCCTTCTATAATAAGACCAGAAATTAGTAAAATCACAGATCCTATAAACATGCTAACTGAAGTGATAACAACTGAACTTACTTCTTTAGATTGGTTTATTGATCTTCCAATAATTGCTGAAAGCGCATTTGCTAAAACCCCTACTATGACAATTATAAGTCCTAAAATTCTCAAATTAAGTGGAATTGAACCAGAAGAGGATATGAAAAGTTGCATATACCCTGAAACTATGTTAAATTGAGTACTGATTAATTCAGGACTTAAAAGAAAGTAAAGTAAAGCTCCTCCCAAAGCAACAATAACTAATAGAATTTGTACTACGTTTGACTTCTCCTTTAGTAGTGTGTTCGCAAAAAAGAGAACAATAATAGGAGTAAAACTAAGTAAGAGACTTACAGTGATAGCAGGAAGATACTGTAAACCAAGAAATTGTGCACCTTGAGTTATAGAATAAAAAATAACCCCATAAAATACTAGTTTTGACCACCATCTCACAGACAGATTCTTTATTTCATGCCTATATTTTGAAAAAGAAAATACATAGATAAGAAGGATAGCTGATGCAACAAAATACCTCATCCCCGCAAAAATTAGTGGAGGAATCTCCTCAAGACCGAATTTTATTATTGGCCAAGATGATGACCATAGGATTGTAACAAAAAACGCTTGAAAGACAGTAAATCCCCTCTTATTTGTCAATCTAGATATTCGATGCATACTTGTTCACACCTATCCACAAACAATTAAGAGATTACTATTAAATTAATTTTTTCCCATCATATGACGGGAATACAAAAAGAAGGAAAAAAAGATAAGAAAAAAATAAAAACAAAGACCCCAGATCTAAAAGAAAAAATAGAGATTAAGGAATGTATTTGAGAGTTTCAAGAAAATCTATAACTCCAGGGGCACCTTTTTTGATTCCAAATACTCTAAAAGATTCGACAGTTTCCTTAACAAGATCTACATCAATATCCCGTGCAAATCTACAAGCACCAATAGCAAAAATCTTCATTTTTGTTCCAGCTTGAAGATGCTTTTCAAGAGTAGGTCTAGTAATAATTGCAACACCAATTACGAAAAAAGAACCAGGTACGCGGGATGTTTCTTTTGTTACTGTTTCAAATGTAAAGGAATTCTTTTCAATCTCCTGTTTGATTGCTGTTCGGATGAACTCAGTTCGAGTGTTGTAAAAACCCTGATCTACAAGGTAATCAATCTTTCCAAAATCTACTGCAGGAAGGTTTATAGTTATCTTTTCATAGTTTTTTTCTGGTTTTTTGTCAGGCATAAATATCACCATAGGATGTCCTATACCATCCATACGGATGGTTAGTTATAAGTGTTTTGATGTTTGATTTAAGAAAAAGGGAGCAGATTTTTCAAAAACGAAGAGTGCAATATGGTTAATTTCTTTGTCATTTTACTACATTATGATTTTGTTTTTTATTAGAGATTATTTCTTCTTCAAATTAGTAATAATCTATTCGGTTCGAATATTACAGAAGATAAGCCTTTTATTGAAGCTTAACCTTCACATTATCACGAATGCAAGAAGACATAGAGGC
>JAGLOH010000076.1 GCA_023139025.1 Candidatus Heimdallarchaeota archaeon
TTTAACCAGTTTTCTATCTTTTCTGCTTCTTCTTTTTTTCCAATAAACAGATTCAAAGCTTCAAACATCTTCATAAATTGGTAAATAAAGCAAAGAAAATGAAAAAGAAAAGATTTATATGCGTTCAATATAATGATATAATGATATATGATATGGATTTAAAAAAATCTTTAGCTACCAAAATATTAATTCCAATGATATTTATATCTCTGTTAGTTGGATTTCTGATTTACGGTACATTATTCTTTTCGTTTCCGGATTCTTCTGATGACTTTATTGAAGTGAATATTAAAACTAACGTAGATTTAAGGAAATACAAAACCAGTGGTTCTGGAAAAATCAATGACCCTTATATTTTAAATCAATTCACGTTTCATGAAAATAAATCAATTGGATTACGAATTACTGGAGTATCAAAGTATATCGAAATTAGGGATGTTCATTTCAAGGCATTTGGATTTGGATTATATCTATACAAAATTGAATATCCGGGTTTGGTAACCGTAAGAAACTGTTCGTTTCTTAATTGTGATATGGATGTCTATGAAACTGATCAAATCAGAATAATCAATAATACTTTTGTAAACAATGAAGTAGGGATTCACTTCACTTATTCTAGAAATAATTACATTGCTGATAATCATTTTGACAGTGGAGGATTGTGTGTTGGTCTTGTAGAATCACAGATTGAGAAAATAGAAACTTTTACTCTATCTGATAATTACATAAATGACAAAGAGATTCTGTTCTTGAAGAATGAAAATCATTTGTCTCTTAAAGGTAATTTTTCTCAGATATTCCTTTTCAACTGTTTGAATGTTACTGTAGAAAATGCATTTGCTTACACAGCAAGTCATTCTGTATTAGTTTCAGATTCAGAAAACTGTTCATTAAGTAAGATTACAGCCTATACTTTGGCACATGCAGTTTTAATACTAAATTCACCCAACACTCAAATACTTAGTTGCTATTTCGAAAATGTAGTAAATAAAAGTAATAAGATCTATTTTCATGATGATTATGGAATATCAGTGTTATATTCAACTAACTTCAGTCTGAGTAATTCATCAATAAATAACTATTCACATACGGGGGTTCAGATACAATATTCTACAAATGCATCATTTGAATACAATATTTTTGTAAGTTCAGGTTTTTCAGGTTTGACAATTCGTTCTTCTGACCATTGTAATATAGTGTATAACCAATTTATGGAAAACAACTTCGTGGGAGTTTGGTTAGTTAATTCTGAAGAGATTTATGTTTATCATAACAATTTTCTAAACAATTCTTGGGTAAACAATGGATCTGAAGGTTGGAATAGCAATGGACAAAATTACTGGTATTCTTCTATTTTAGAGGAGGGAAATTTCTGGTCAAGTTTAGGAAATGAAACAATTTACATAATAGATGAAACAGAAGGAATCTATGATCTTTATCCATTTACCACTCCAATAAACATTTTTGGATAAAATTCTCCTTTTCTTGAAAACACATATAAGTACTGCTTCAATTAATAGTGTAGCATTAGTGATAAAATTGCTAGAGAAACTTTCTATGCTTAAATCGATCTTTACGAAGAAAACTGTAGTAATTACTAGTGTGTTGATATTAATTTTGAGTTCAACGTTAACTGTTCTTATGTTTACTGTGATTTATAAGTATGAGATTTCAGATTTCATTGAAATTCGCTCAAATGAAGATGTTTACAAATACAGCTTCCCTGGAGATGGTTCTGAGCAAAATCCCTTTCTTATTGAAGGACTAAAGTTTAAGTCCAATGAGGAATTTGATCTAAGAATTCATAATACAAACTATAGTTTCATAATAAGAAACTGCCTTTTCACTAATACTGAATACTGCTTACGTTTATATAATTGTAGATCTGGGAGCATATCAGTAGAAGATAACACTTTCAAAGTAGATTCTGAAAACCATAAATATTCTACATCAACTACTATGCAAGATTCAAGTAATATTACAATAAAAAAGAATAAATTTCTTGGTTATTCATCAATTCTTCAATTTGGAATATGGTATAGGAATTGTTCCGATGTGTTAATTCAAGAAAACTACTTTAATTTACAAGATTTTCATTTTGGTTATGGTCAAGATTTAATAATCGATAATAACCAATTTGAGACAGAAGATGATTTTTCCTGCATAGTGAAAACTTTTCAAATCACTAATGTAACTATCTCTTCTAATAGAAATTCTAAAGGACGTATAGCTTTTGGAGCAAGTCAATGCAGAGAAGTAAAGATTTTCAATAATACATTAACAAAGGGAGATTTCTTCCTACGTAATGATGAAATTGAAGATTATTATACTCATTATGTAGAAAACAACAAAATAGCTGGTAGAGATTATGGTTTTCTTGTAAATATATCTAATCTAGAATTAACTTCTGAATTCTCGAAAATCCATCTTATTCAAAGCAGTAATGTTACAATTAATAACCAGAATCTCAATGATATATCCTCTGGAGTAAGATTAGAATTTTGCTCTAATAGTTCAATAGTAAATTCAACAATCTCAGACACTTCAGCTGATGGAATTGAAATTTATTACTCAAATAACACCCTAGTAAGTGGAAATCAAATTCTTAGAACAAGATCTCAGTCAATTTATATTTCATCTTCTAGGAACACTACAATTTTGAATAACACAATCAATGACTCTTATGAAAATGGTGAATATGAGGGGTATCAACATCATTATACTCGGAGCATTGAAGTTATAGATTCACCATATTCCACAATTGAAAATAATGTTGTATCATCAAATCGGTGCAGTCTAAAATTCGAAAACTCTCCTTATTCTAGTATAATTTCAAATAGATTTAACTCGATAGATATCGATAGTTTAGATATCAACACCATGAATATTGTAAATAATTCGTTGAATAACAAAGAATTAGGAATTTTCATAAATCAGAATAATTTCAGTATATCTTCAGATTATAGTCAATTCATTGTAGTAAATTGTTCAAAAGTTTCAATTGAAAGTGAATCTTACAACATATTTGAAGCTAAAGTAGGATTATTTCACAGTAGCAGCTATATCAATATCAGCTATTGCTCGTTCACATCTACTAAAAGAACTTATTGCACTGCACTTAGATTTGATAATTGTACTAGCATTCAGTTTCGATATGTAGAAGTAGACTTCTGTGATATAGGAATTTCAATAGCTAATTCAAATAATACAGTTTTCAAATCACTTACTGTAAGAAATTCCTATGACGATGGTATTGAATGTTATAATGTTCATAATATCACATTTGAAGATAGTTATTTCATTAACTGTAGACGTGAAGGTCTAAACCTTATAGCAGCACAAAATATAATGATTTCAAATGCTTATTGTGAATCATCATCTATATGGATTTCAAATAGTAATAATATAACCTTACAGAATTCTGAATTCCGGGATTGTTTGACCTGTATGTATACTGAAGATAGTACCATGATAAGTATTTTGAATAATAGTTTCAATTATGAGTTTAGTGCAATTGCGGTAAATTCTAATTCTGTTTTAATAGTCTACTGTAATATTATTAACAATACACTTGTTGGGGGTTTTTCAGGAATTAATCTTGGTGGCATTTCAAGTCCTGTTCTCATTGAGAGAAATGCTGTTTTCAATAACACTTTGGATAAACCTTGGGGAAAATCTCAAGGTATATATGCAAAACATTGTGAAGATCTAACAATAACTAACAACTATATTGGATACAATTCAAGAGGAATCTTTCTAGAAAGCTCTTCCTACAGCAATATATCATTAAACAATTTTGACAATAATTTCGGTTATGCAATTGAGTTAAGTAAATTTTCACATAATAATCTCATTTTCATGAATAATTTCTATGATAATAATATCAATGGTGATTTTCAAGCATATGATGAAGGAGAAGACAATAAGTGGAATTCTGATGATCATATAGGTAATTATTGGAGTAACTGTATAAATCAAGATAATTGTAAAATTGATGGAGAAGCATTGACTTATGATTATAATCCTTTAGATACCCCAGTAGATATCCCTTATAATGCATCTTATTTCAATATTGAAGTATCTGAAAGTTCATACAGTTTAGAGATATTCACACTTATTCTAGCAGCTCTAACAATTGGAGTAATTCAGAAAAGAAGGAAACACAACGATATTAGGTACTAACTCTAGTACTTCCTTTAGATTTCATTGAATATAATTCCATCTCTTTGAATCCTTCACTTTTTTCTAACCACTCATTGATTTTTTCTGCTTCAAGTTTCTTTCCAATGAATAGATTCAGAGCTTCAAACATCTTCATGAAACGGAAAATAGTTTCTCGCCATTCACTAACAAAACTATCACTAACATTATATTTCTCACAGATTCGTTTAATCTCGACTCCATTTACAATGTCATGAGCTAAACGAATTGCTAGAAGTGAAGATAGCTCATTAGCTTTTATCTCCTGTTTAATCCTTTTATCTTTAGTAATGAACTGTTTGAGATATTGAGTAATTGTAAGTTTCTTATTTACACCACAAAATTCTAGATAATCAATAAAATCGTAAGGATGAATATAATGTCTTGCAGCAAGCTGTCCCATATAGGTTAAATTGACTCTATTTTCAGCTGATTTTACAATAAATCCTTCTTTATACAAAAAGTCTAGAATTCCATAATTATTCAGCCATCTTTCTTGCCCCTCAGGATATTTTTCTAGCAGAAATCTTTGATGCTTACAGATGTAATTAGAATGCTTACTTTGGCATGTACAGCTCCTTCTAGACGCAGATAAATAGATCTGGAATAACTTTGATTGTTCTTTGATGTTCGCAATAATTGCAGTTGTGTTTACGCCCTCTATTGAGATTATCTCCATCTTTCTTTCTACTACATTTCTAGTACTATCAAATCTTCTATAGAAATCAATTATTTCATGTGTTTCGAGAGTTGATTCTGAAGATGAAAAAAGAGCTTGAAACAGCTCAAAATCAACTAGATTTCTCAGCAATTTTGATCTATTTTGATAAAACCACAAAGAATCTTCAATATTTTCGTGCAAATTAGTCAATTCACTAGAAAAAGTTTTGTCTGAATTGTAAATCCTACTCAGGTAAAATTGAACTAGAAAATCATAGTCTCCGAAGAAACTTTTTATTGGGTGAAATAGTGGAACTGCTTTTTTTAGTTCAGTTGAACTACTGAAAAATTTCTGTTCAGTTTGCTTCCTAAGGCGCTCACTACTCACTAAGACAACTCCTTCTCCTGAATCTTTCATCCCTAGTCTTCCTGCTCTCCCTAGAGTCTGAAAGACCAAGTTATTTTCTGTCTTAATCCTGTTATGCTTTATAGTAAAAACAGAAACATCAGCTGGTAAATTTACTCCCGCTGCAAGAGTGGAAGTGGAAACTAAAGTATTTAGTTCTCCATTGAGAAACATGTTCTCTACAATTAACCGGACTAAATCTGATAAACCAGCGTGGTGATAAGCAACCCCTTTCTTAACCATATCTTTCAAATTAGGAGGAAAATACGTTTCTTGTAAAATCTTCTTAGTCTTTGAATCTGTAACACTTTCGAGATTTTCAGATATCATCTTTTCTATCTCAAAATCCTGAATTACTACTTTTTTTGAAGCTACTTTTGTTGCTAATAATTCACTTTCAGACCTTGAGTGGGTAAAAATCAAAATCTGCTTTCCAAAGTTCTCTGTTTTTTCTAGATATTTGAGAGGATCGGCAAAAACCTCAATCGAGTAGTCAATTGGAACAGGTCTTTTAGTTTCTATTATAGGATAAACATTTAACCAATCTGATATCTCTAGAGGATTAGCTATTGAAGACGAGAGTAAAATTAACTGAGCTTGCCTTTCATTTCTCTGCCATTCAAGTAATATTTCTTCTATTACTTTCCCTCTATCAGTTCCTAAAAAGTGGAATTCATCAATGATTAATATCTTGAGATACTTGTGCAGAACTTCATATCGTTTTAAAAGTACTAAAAATTTTTCATAAGTACCAATGATTATATTTGCATCTCCTATCTCTTCTTCTTCAATTTCTACTCCTCCAACTGCAAGAAGAGTCTTTATCCCTCTCTGATCAAACAAAGACAACGAGTGATTGAATTCTTGAACTGCTAAAGACTTGTAAGGAAGTATGAATCCAATTTTGAATTTTCTTGGAGAATTCAAAAATTTACCAAAGATGGACTGAAAGTATTCTGAAATATATTGCTCTGTGATGAAGGTTTTTCCTGCTGAACTTGGAGCAATAGCAAAGACGTTAGATTTTGTTTTGAACGCTTCTAAGCATCTTTTCTGGAAATCTGTATACTTAACTGATTTTCCGTCAGAACTAAGCATTGTTTATCCTTTTCCTGATGTTTTCGACTAGTTGACTAACAAGATTATCCTTGTTCTTCACGTTTGTATCGAAATCGAAGGCATTAGTCTCTTCTTGAATACTTTCGATTAACTCTCTCCTACTTTTCTGAGTGTAAGCTGATTTTGGTGATTCTCTTTTATTAAGAGCAGAATATTCCCATAACAGCTGTTGTGATTTTTCAAATGGTTCAGGATACCCAGATGATTTAAAGAAGGAATTTATCTCATCCAAATACTGAGTTGATTCCATATTTGGAAAGAACAACGTTTTAATCTGTAGTAAAGATGCTAGGGCTTTTTTTGTAGTATCAATAAATTCGTCTTTGGGTAGATTTGAAGATAATTCAAGTCCTTTCAGAACCTCTTCTGGGAACTCAGATTTTAACAAATCTAGTATTTGTTCTTTATCTTTTGATATCGAAGACAGTTCTGGGATTTCAGTAAGAAAAATATCTCTGTTAAAATCCTTCCATTTCTCAGAACCTAATTCAGTCTCAATGATTTTATTAATAAATTCTTCATCTTTAGAAGAGCTTGTTTCCTCACCATAAGTGGCTCTAATTTGAATTGCATCAATTATCGATAGTGATTTTTGGAAGATTTGTTGAAGAATCTTTTGTGGCATGCTTTCTATAGATTTATCCTCACCTAGCAGGTTTTGTAAAGAATCTAAGAACTTCTGAAGCTTATCCTTCTCTCCTGAATAATCTCCAGAAAGTAATGGTTCAACTTGAATTAAGAATGAATTTAATATTTCTAATTTATTGTAGGGTATATCTGCTGAATCTCTAGTTTCTCGAATAATTTTTCTAATAACTTTCAGTTTCTTGATAATAATTGATCCTGTTTCTTGATTCTGTCTTTGAATAACAGTTGGTGATTCAATGAATTCCTCCATCCTCTCAGATACTTCATTTTTTTCTGCATCACTTGGATCTACTTCTTTATTACTGGAATCAACTAATTTAGAAAACTTAAGTTTGTCTAGAAACTTCTTCCCTCTAGGTGTGATTTTCGTCCAATATTCATTTTTTCTTCCTTTAGAATCTACAGTTTCAAAGAAGATATATCCGAACATCTCTAAAGCTGAAATAGCTTCTTTTACCTCATTTTTTGACCATTTAGGAAAGATATTTACAATAGATTCTGTGTTGATTCCCCTATTAACTTTGGAAGAAAGTTTTGCAAGAATATCTATCATTATTGGATGTAGTTGAGCAAAATCTTCATAATTCAGACGAATCTTTTCACTATCTTCTTCTGATATTCTACTTTGTTCAGTTTCTTTTCTTACTCTTCTTTGAATATGCTGATTATCGTGTCTTTCAATGTCTTCTGGGAGCATTTGAAGTAACAAAGGTTTTTCTGTTAAATCTTCTCTTAAAAGTATAAATTTGTTCTTTGGAAGTCTCCTTATGAAATCTACTTGATTTATTCCAAAACCATGTGAGTCTGAAATTAATCTAACACATCTGGCAGATTTTAAATTCCCTATGATTCGATTAAAAGTCAGATCGAATATTTGGGAAGCTAAATGAGATGGATATGGTGTTGATAAAACTACCTTGAATCGACTATTTTCCAGTTTCTTGATTATATGAGCCAGAATAGATTTATCTGTATTACGAGAGAAAAAGAGTTCTGCATCATCAATGTAAATAATTATTTCTTCATCATCTTTAGATATTTGATCATAAGTTGAAAGCTGTAATAGAAAAGAGTAGATGAACAAGCGTTGAATTTTGTATCCTTGAGAGCTGAAATTTATCACTCTGTTACAAGTGAACAATTCTTGTAAACCTTTTTTGTCTTTTACAGATGTATCTGCTGAAATACTTGGATCTCTGATTTCGTTAATAAGTGACCTAATTATTGAAAGTTGATAATCTGTGATTACTAAACCTCCAGGTTCAACAGTTAGCATAGTATAGAGATCATTTAGAGAAACATTGGTTTCATTATG
>JAGLOH010000077.1 GCA_023139025.1 Candidatus Heimdallarchaeota archaeon
CTTTTACAAACCTTCAAAGGACTAAATGATGAATATCCTCTTTTCAGTCTATGGAAGCATTTTCCGAATACTGACAGAGATCCTTATCAGCTTGCTGAAACTCATGTAGAGTTCTATAATAAGCACAAATTTGACTTAATGAAAATATCTCCTCATGGAAGGTTTCCTGTTGTTGATTATGGATGTGTTATTGCAAAGGATTATGATCCCATTACAGGAAGTACAAGCTGTGAGAAATGTTGTATTGCTACAGTTGATGACTGGGAATCATTAGAACCCATAGATGTTGGAGAAGGGGAACTGGGTAAGCAACTAAAAACTGTTGAGCTAATCAGCAAGGATTTAGAGAGTTTGCCAAAAATGATGACTTTGTTTTCACCCTTAATGGTTGCTTCAAAAATGGACTGCGATTTAGTTTCAAACATACATCAGAAACCAAACACAATAAGAGAATCTCTATTTACAATAACGGAGGACATTATTGAATTTGCGAATGCATCAATTGATGCAGGTGCAGAAGGGATTTTTCTAGCTTCTCAACACTTTAGAAAAACCGATTTAACATGGGAAGAAGTGTTAAAGTTTGAAATACCATTTATAAAGAAATTAATATCAAAAATAAGGAATAAGGCTGAGTTCATTGTAATGCACGTCCATGGACAGGATATACGTTTCAAAGAAGCAGCTGAATTGATAGAAGTTGATGCCTTAAATTGGCATGACAGATTGACATGGCCTGGTATAGAGGATGCAGCTGACATATTCCCAAAAGGATTACTTGCCGGTATTGATGAAACTAGAACTTTAGTAGATGGAAAACCTGATGATATTAAGAATAATATCCTTGATGCGCTTAAAAAATCAACAGAGAATGATAATAGAGTCATTATTGCACCGGGATGTGTAATTCCCATAACTGCTCCAGACGAAAATATAGAAATTATTTCCCAAACAGTTAAAAAAACTAGAGAAGGATAGAGAGCGATGAGCATAAAAGAAGAAGAGGTTATTATTGCTAAACAAGCAACTAGATTTGGGTGGAAAGACTTTATCCTCAACCTTCTTTTTAGTTTGATAATGATATCAAGTTTTGTTGTTTTTGTGATTTGGGATAGTCCTGCCAGCGAGGATATTACAGACTGGTTACTAAGGATTGCAGTTACTATACTTCCTCTGTTTATTTTTGTAAATAGAACAATTAAGGAATTTTTCTATACTAAAGACTTCATCAAAATCGTAGGTGTAGAAATACATTATCGTTCAACACCGCTTTTAATGACAGGATATAGGACAAAGAAAGGAAAAATACTAGTTAAAGAAGTAAGAAGATATGGTTTGTCACGCATTCCCAGAAAACTATCATTGGATATGTGGAGAAAATATAGAAATAAAGCTATGCTTGTGATACAACTACGAAGTGGAAAAGAGTTTTTTGTTGGTGAGTTCATTTCTAATGAAGATCTGTCAGAAATCATTCTTCACATCAAACATATGCACCCAAAGGCAAAGTATTCTTCAAACTTAAGAGAAGAAATTCCTGAATTAGCAAAGAAGGAGAAGGAATTAATAAAATCTAAGAAAGTTAAGAAGATAGAGGATTTCGATGATGAACCTGAGGGCACAGGATATAGAAAACGGTGAGAAGAATATCCTAGCTTTTATTAATGAAATTCATAGATTGTTAATAGATGGCAACTAACAAATCATCAAGATTTACTACTGATAAAAGAAATATTGCCGTATTAGATTTTGGAGTGACATCACTTAAAATAGTAATAGTTGACCCTACTCATCCAGAAGAGCCTTTCCATTCCCAAAGAATTTATTTTCCATTAAAAACTAGAAAAGAGGAAATTGAAGGAGATCTAAAAACTATTCTACGATCCTATGCTGATTATAATATCCGAAAGTTTATTTTAACTACAACTAATCCTCTTTTTGCTTCAGCAAAAGAAACTGTGGAATTCATTATTAATGCAGTTACTAAATTTATACAACCTTCGAATATTGTTCTTTACACACATGATGAAGAATTTGTATCCATTCAACAAGCTTTGGAAAATCCTTCTAAAGTGGTTTCAGTAGGATGGAAGGCACTTGGAATAGGATTATGGAAAATGATGAAGCAGGAAGGTTTGGTAGTTGATTTTTCAACAAGAACTACAAGTTTCATTCCTATTCGAGAAGGAAAAATACTTTCTAACTCTAAAAACGACCATGATCGATTGAAGAACGATGAATTGGTTTTTTTGGGATTGATGGAAACAAATGTAGCTTTTATCAATCCTAATTTTGAGTATAATGGAGAAACATATAATCTCCCATTTGAAACTCACGCGATAACTGCGGACATTTTTACAATAACAGGAGATATACGACCATCTGATTATATTACAAATACACCTGACAAAAAAGCAAAATTCAAAGAAGATGCTTTGAATAGATTAAAGAGCATGTTTTGTATTGTTGATGAATTTGTTGATGAACTAGACTTAATCAAGATTGCTCACTTATTAAAGGTGAGAATGCTTGAAAAAATCAATCAGATAATAAAAAAGAAGAAGGAAGAATATCAACTGAAAAAAATTATTGTCACAGGAATTGGGGCGAATATTCTTTATCAATATCTATTAGAGAAGAATGAATATAGTGATTTATGTAGAGCAACAGATATTATTAAAACAGCAGAAATAAATCCTTCTTTTAGTTTAGCTTACATTTATGCTTCCAAAAAGATGATGACAAATGACTGAAAGAGTAGATCTAAGAAATAGGATTAATGTGATGTTATTTCACTTTGATCAAAGATTAGGACCTAGACTACTGTTCAATGTGGCTGAAATACAAGAACCGAGAATAACTGCTTCCCTAACAAGACTTATGGATTTTAATTTTCTTCAAGAAATGAAAGCAATAGTCAATGCAATGGCAAATATTGTTTATTCAAGTATGTTTTTCTCAATACCAAATCCAATGGCAAGGGGAGGAGTTGAACAATTCATGATTTCATTTGTGATTTTTGACCCAACAATTACAGAATACCTTACAATATCATCGCTCGAAGAGGAAATGTCAAAAACAATAAGCAGACTCATGATACTTTCTGAAATGTTTATTATTATAACATATTCTAATCCAATTTTAGATGATTTTCCTGAAATTGAAAATTGCTTGAATGCATTAAGAGACAATGCAATAAACATTTTTCAAGAACTATTCTATGGACAATTTGAAGGGGCTAAAGACGCAACTTCCCAAATTCTCGGGAAAATAGGCTATGAAGCAGGAAAACAAGTTTTACAACAAGTTCATGAAGATAAATTTGAAAATTTAAGGTCCTACTTAGATGCAATAGTACAATCTCCAATTATTTCTAGATGGGGAAATATCAACATACTTCATTTTGATCCAGAAGAGAAGGTAGCAACAGTATCACTTGATAGTTCTATTTGGACAGAATCTTTAGGAGTAATTGCTACAAAGACTTGTGCTTTTGTTGAAGGCATGCTTGAAGCAGTCTTCAGTAAAATTCTAGATGAGCATATCATCTGTGATGAGATGAGATGTGCTTCTGAATATAGTTATGTAAAGGATTGTATTTTTCAAATAGCTCCAGGTGGATCAAATAGAGAAATCACTTCTTATAGAGAAGATCAAACAATCAGGGAAATGGCTATAGAAGATAGAGAAAAAGCAATGGAACACATCAGAGATGACATAGGAGAGCAGTTTTTTTATGAAATTGATCCAATGATAAGACTAATTCAATTGTTTAACAAAGCACCATTCATATCCGATCATTTTATTCAAGAAACAGAAGAAGAGGTTAAGTTTCTTGTTGTTTGCAATTATTGGAGATACCCAAATGACGTAATCTGTAATTCTTGTGAAAAGTGGATTAAAGATTCAAGCAAAGTTCCAATTTACTTGCTTAAGAGTAAACATAGAATATGCGAAATAACATATGAAACAGAAGAAGACGAAAAGACCTCTTAAAGAGACTAAAGGAATCTATTCATTCAAAATTCTTATTGCATAATCATAAATTAATATATCATCACAAGCATAAGAGGGAACAAATTTCTCTGCTCTCTCTATCCATAGGGCCAGAAGCTCCTTATCAACTTGTTTCATAATTATTAGAGTATTCAAAACTTTACTAGATAGTCTAGCAGCTAACAGAGGATTATCATTTACTTCCCAAGCAAGTGAATAATATCCAATTGCTACATCTATCTCATTCTTAATTGTATGTAGTGTTCCTAGATAAAAATAGGATAATGAAGAGAGAGGAGAAGTGAGTGATAATTCCTGAAAGAAACGAAGAGCTGAATCAATATCACCTTGTTGAATTATATCTAATCCAAGGTTTACCAACTTCTGATATTCAAAATCATATAAACTAATAAAATCCTTAGATGTTGCTTCCTGTTTTTCGAGATTAAGCATGATTACTTTCGATAAAGAGTCTAGAAGTTCAATATATAAGCACCAAAGAAATTTGTTGCCAATTCTATATGAAACAGATATAAGTGTTTTAACAAAGTTCTAGACATTATGGCTATTACAAAGAAAGCAATAATCTTAATTATTCTAGCAAGTTCAGCAGTAGCTGTGACTGCAGTGGTTGTTCCAACAGCTGTAGTTATTGTTAATAAGAACTCAACAATCAATTTCACTCTTTTATATAATGCTGGTGTTATGATAGAAGCTAAGGGTTTGAGAATTTACATTGATCCTTATAATTTACCAAACAATTATAGTGATTATCCTGCAGATGCAGTGCTCATAACTCATGATCATGGAGACCACTGTTCAGATACGATGTTACAGTTAATAGAAAAAGATGATACACAATTCTTCTTCCCAGAAATCATGACTTCTTTCATTACCTTGTTTAGTGGAACAGGAGTAAAACCTGGAGACACTTTTAATATTGGACCTATTGCAATAACAGCCTTCTATATGTATACTTTTGCTCCTATAGGTTATGACTCTAGTCATCCTCAAGAGAGTAATTATACCAGTTACATAATAGATATTGATGGATTCACATTTTTCCATGCAGGAGATTCATCAAACATTCCAGAATATTCACAGTTAACTGATTTAATCGATGTTGCCTTGTTACCTTTAGGACCAGGATGCCAAACTATGGTAGATCAAGATGTTGTCAATGCTATTGATACAATAAATCCAGAATATTTCATACCTATTCATTATGCAGAAGATGCGGATTTAATGTTTCTAAATAATTATGGTACAGCTATAGAAAACTGTGGTTGTGAAATAGTTCACCTAAGTTATTTTGAATCAACTAAATTCAAGATATAAACAATCCAAAGAGTATAACTAGAGATTTATAATCCCTGCTCTTTTTTGTTTTTCAAATACCAGTTATAAGTTTCTGTTAGAGCTGTTTCAAATGTCTTGTTACTAGTAACCCCCAATATTTTATCTATTTTCTCTGAATTCACAATCCTAGTTTTTCCCATTTGTTTTACTCTATATTTATCCAATAGGGGTTTTTTCTTGAAAAGTTTCCATTGTAACTCTCCAAAGAAACCAATGAGCATAGCAATGTTATAATTAAGGTTAAAAGAATTAAATTCAGTTTTACAGATCTTAGCCGCTGTTTCAAACAGTTCTCTTTTCGTTATTACAAAACTAGTATGATTAAATATTTCACCTTTCGCTTGATCAATCTCTTCCATTTTTATCAAGGAATCTACAACATCATCAACATAACTGTAAGAAAAAACAGGCTTACCTTTATTTATCAAAGGAATTTTTTTATTATTTCCAATTAAATTGAATACAGTGGGAACCCAATTATCTCCTGGACCAAAGATGATAGGAGGTCGTAATGATGAAGCATCAAATCCATATTCCTCTGCATACTTGAATACCTCTTTTTCCCCTAGATACTTACTCTCTCTGTATCCTGGAATCAAATCAACTCTATAAGTTTCATCTATGGGATAATCTGGCAAGTTGAAGCCATAAACACCTGCTGTAGACATATAGATGAACTTCCTTGAACCAGCTCTAATAAACTCATCAAGCAGATTCTTTGTTCCAATATGATTTATTCTGTAAAAACTAGGTAAAGGAGAAAGATCACCTACAACAGCTGCTAAATGAAAAACTGATTCAACGTCATCTAAACAACCTACCAAGCTTTCTTTCGAATCAAGATCCCCAAAGAAGAAATCTACATCATATTTATTTAATGCCTCACATTTCTCTTTTTCACTGGGAAGAACCAATGCTGATATTCTTTTGTTTGGGTATCGTTTTCTTATCTCTTTCACTAAATTAGTACCTAGGAAGCCAGTTATACCTGTTATAAATAATGACACGATAAATGGTAGAATCGACTTCCAGATTAAAAATACTTCTAATAACCTATCGTTTTGCGCAAAAAGAAGGAAGAAAAAGAAAAAAATTTTATTCTTTCTTGAATATTTTTCGAAGACCAATCACAATAAGACCTTTTTCTCTTCCAGATAGTTTTTTGTAATCTATCCATTCTACTTCATTTAATATTTTCTTGAAATTTAATTTGTCTGGTTTCTCCTTAGTTGAAAGACTGCTTAATCTTTGGATCATCCACTCGAAGCTTAGAACGAAATTAAATCTAGCCCATACCCAAACAATAAGATCAAAGAATAGAACCGTAACGAAAGCGAGAAGCAGAACCCAGTATTCTCCACCTCGACCAAATTGACCACCTAATAAATTGACCGTTTTGAATGCTGGATTAAAGATAGCATATGGAACAAGATGATAGATTTGTAAAACGAAAATGGATAATGAGAGAACGCCCCAAATTCTGAAATATTTGACAATAATGTTATTTCCAAATTTCTGAGATTTTCCTCTAAATTCTACAAGCCAGAGAAGAAGAGTCATCAGTCCTACCTGACTAGCTAAAAGCATGAAGAAAAATGGAAATGTCGGACGTTCAAAATTGATGTCAAAGTGCATAAAAGTAGCAGTTATACCCCCTATTGCTCCCAAGATAATAGTGGTGAGTAAACCCCATAGAGGTAATCTCTTGGGTGGTTTTTCCATTGCTAAAACAATACCAAAACCTACTCCAACAAGGGAAGTTATTAAATAGGGAAACAGAGGGTAGTAGTCTCCAGTTAAAACCATCATTAGATATGTTCCAAAACTTGCATTTTCAACTTGCATATCCATACTTGGCCACGTTAGGTGATATACATTTTCAGATGCGGATGCAGGAATAAGCCAGTTTATCTGTTCTGAAGCATACCATAAGAAAGGAGTAGAAACAGCTATAATAATAATTAATCCTAGAATAATAAGCAAATTCCTTTTCACTTTCTTATATCCATCATTTCTATTTAAGAAGAAGAGAAAAATAGCGATAATTATCATAAGATAACCTATTATTTGAAGAGCTTCCATACGGAAGATTTGAGTCCAAATCTTTGACACTATAGCTGAATCCGCCCAAGTAGAAGCTGTGAAAGGTTTTCCCGTCTTAATTAGACTTCCGAAATAGCCATAATAACCAAAAGATTCAGCTATAAAACCAGCAACAAGAATCCCAAAACCAGTCATAATCTGTTTAAGAAAGACTCTAGATGTAGCATCACCTCGCGAAACTCTTTTTACAAAAGAAACAGTATTTACCACTCCTGAAACAAGGATAAAGATTCCTACCCAATTGCCAAAAAATCCCGAAAAGAGGATAAAGATGGCAAAAAAGGGATTAGTAATTTGAAAAATGTTCTCAATCCCTGCATCAAAAACCCAGCTGTAATCATACTTATGATTGAAAACATGAAGGAAAACCATCATCCAAATAGCAAGACCTCTAAGGAAGTCAATAGAAGCAATACGCTTCATTCTTTTAGAAGAATTTACTTCTTCAGTTCTTAAAATTGTATTCAACTTGACCACATCAAGAATTATAGAAAAAAACACAGTCTACAGCTATAAAAATCTAACCCAAATGATTGGAAATGTATTAAATGTAGAAAACAAGCGAAAAAATGTTATTAACAGGACAGTAGTCAGTGAAATTATCTAATTCTTCCCATAATGTTTATAATTTCATAAGAATTAGCTTTACTTTAAGTGGAAAAAGAATGAAAAAGAAACTAGTATTGGGAATCATAGTTATTGTGGCTATACTTTCAACAAGTACATTCAGAATACAACCAATCTTTGCTTCTAATAACACCTACCAATTCATTAATCCTACAATTAGGTCCTTAGTTCCACGAGATCCTATTTTAATCACTCATAATGATAATTTCACAGATTATGGGTT
>JAGLOH010000078.1 GCA_023139025.1 Candidatus Heimdallarchaeota archaeon
GTTGTCCAGCTAAATCCCAAATCTGTAGTGTGTAATCAACGTTCTTATGGATCATTTTTTTAACAGCAAAGTCAGCGCCTATGGTCATCATGTACCCTTCTTTGAAACTCTCTCCTAGGTATGTTCGACGTATACTTGTCTTACCGACTGCGCCTTCTCCTAGCAACGAAATCTTGAAAATTCTTTGGCTCACTATAACACCACTTTCCTATAGTATTTTCTCTCTTCCATACTTTTAAATGATTTGTTAGAGGGAAGGGGTTAATATTGATTAATTTAAAAGTTACTGGTCTCAATTTGTTCAATTAAACTTAAAAAAAAGTCTAGTTTTTATAAATAATTAAAAAGAGAGAGGAAAAAAAGGTAGAGTTTGAATTTGTTCTGAAATATCTTATGTTTTGTTTCTTTTCTTTCTTTGTAAGGTTATGACTCCAAAAGTTATCAGTACAGGAATTCCAGCTATCCATCCAAAAGGTACATTAACTAGTATATTTTCATCTGTAATTTCTAACGAAATTTCAGCTTGATCTACATCCGCATCAGATTTCAACCTGAATTTTAATTCATATGAGCTAAGTACTCCCCATTCTTTGTTATATGTCACTGTCGCTTCTTCATCAATCTCTATATTTCCACCAAAGAAACCAGAGAATTTCACATGAACTTCTGTAGCAATTGAAAATACTTCATCAGTGTTAGTTACTTTATATTTTGCTTGCGGAATAGACAGTTCATATTGACTGTAAACTTCGTACAAATATTCAAAAGTATTGGTTTCGGATCCATTTGCTAGAATAGTTTGTGGATATATGAATTTGATTGGAAAATATTCTATATTCGGTTTTATTGCATTGAAATCAATCAGACTGGCATCATTTCCTAGTAAATCTGAATTTAGTCGAAATTCTGCCCAGGTTTCATTCGTAGTGAATAAATCCTCATAATTAACTAAAGCTAGATTGTCTGGATCTTCTAGGAATTTTATCTTGAAAATATCTCCTACAGTCATATTAGTTCCTGCATTGATTTCCCAAATAAAGTCTTCAGGGGAACCATACCCAGTTACAAAAAATGTTTTCATTTCCCAAGATAATTCAAATGGTGCTACAAGATTATCATTGTATGTGAAATCGTCTATTCCAATAGCATTAACAAAGTTTTGACCATAACTAAGTGAAAATAAAATTGCTATTAGAGATATCGATAAAACAGCTATTTTCTTTTTATTTATTTTAAACGCCTCTGTGCTTGCTAAAGTAAGCGTTTACCCTTGAAACTATATAAATCCTAGGTCTAGAAGTATACACAAGAAGAATATACTACTAAAGAAAGATAATGTGGAATAAATTAATACTTTGACAAATTAATTATTTCTCGTCCTTCTTTTTTCAATCGGAATAGATATTGTTCTCAACTTATTCAATTATACTTAAAAAAAATACAGTTTCTATAAATTATTAAAAGGAGAGAGAAAAAAAAAGTAGAGTATGGATTTGTTCTGAAATATCTTAAGTTTTGTTTCTTTTCTTTCTTCGTAAGGTTATGACTCCAAGAGTAATCAGTACAGGAATACTCGCAATCCATCCAAAAGGTGCTATTTTTATATCCTCGTCTGTTATTTCTAACAAGATTTCAACTTCTTGTACACCTGCAATATTTTTTGCTCTCAAGTATAATTCATATGTGCTAAGTACTCCCCATTCCTTATTATATGTCACTTTAGCTTCTTCATCAGTCTCAATTTCGCCATAAGACATATGAACTTTAATTTCTACTGAAAATGCATCTGCTCCATTCGATACTTTATATTTTCCCCATGAAGAAGAGAATTCATTTTGAGACAAATCATCGTATAAAAGATCAAAAGTACTGATTTCAGCTCCTCCTACTTGAACAGTTTGTGGATAAATGAATTTGACTGGAAAGATGGTTGATAAACTTGTTTCTGTTATATTGAAACCAATCAAACTGGCATCATCTCCTAGTAAATCTGAATTTAAATAAAATTCTGCCCAAGTATCATTAGTAGTGAATAATTCCCCATAATCACTTAAAACTAAATTATCTGGATCTTCTAGGAATTCTATCTTGAAAATATCTCCTTGTGTCATGTTAACTGCTGGTGTTATTTCCCAAATAAAGTCTTCAAGGAAAGAATCATCAGTTACATAAAATGTTGTCATAACCCAAGATAATTCGTAGGGTGCTACAAGATTATCATTGTACGTGAAATCTTCTATAACGTTAGCAACAGCAAAGTTATATCCATTATTAATTGAGACTAAAATTGTTATCAGAGTTAATGATAAAACTGCTATATTCTTTTTATTAATCTCGAACACCTCATTGTTTTCTAAATTCCGTGTTAACTTCTAATTGTATTTAAACACTAGGTCTAGAACTATACACAAAAAAAATATAGTACTAATCATAGTAAAATTCATGGAAATAATAGTTAAGCCAATTGGTTTCATTGAATCTCCTTTTAATGAATCGGAAAAAGTTCCTATTCAATCCGGTTTCTCAGACTCTTTTGGAACTGTAGTTGTTGATATGAAATATATAGAGGGTCTTGAAGAGATTGATGGTTTTTCTCACATTATTCTGATTTACTATTTTGATAGAGCAGAGAATGTTGACCTGAAAGTTGTTCCTTATCTAGATACTAAACCTAAAGGAATTTTCGCAATTCGCCATCCTAACAGACCAAATAAAATAGGTTTTTCTATTGTTCAGTTAGTCAGTGTTGAAAAAAACAAACTTCTCGTTAAGGGTATTGACATTCTGAATAATACTCCTTTGCTAGATATCAAACCTTTTGTACCTGAATTTGATATTAAGGGTATCAAAGATACTAGAATAGGTTGGTTGTCTGATAGATTACGAAAAGAAGCAGGTGAATGACATTCCTAAGGTAGATTGTGCGGTTATTCTTGCTGGAGGTAAAGGCTCTCGTTTAAGGCCATTAACAATTAACAAACCCAAACCCTTGATTCCTGTCACCCTTACGCCAATGATTGACTTTGCATTAAAACAAATAACTGATGCAGGAATTTCTAAAATCATCGTAGCAGTGAAATATTTAGGAGAACAGGTCATTGATTATTTGAACAATTCTTCTAAATTTTCCGATTTAGAGATTATTATTCCAGATATAGATCCCATTGGAACAGCTGATGCAGTTAGAAGTGTTTCAGATATTATCGATGGAGATTTTGTAGTATCTATGGCAGATATAGTTTGTGATCTTTCGATTAATAAAATGCAGAAGTTTTTCTATTCAACCGATGCTTACGCAACAATCAGCTTGAAGAATATAGATTTTCCAACAAAGAAATTTGGAGTTATACTTCTTGATGAAGAGCAAAATATAGAGATATTTTTAGAAAAACCCAAACCAGAAGAGATGTTATTTACAACAATGGCATTTGCTTATCGGCCTGTAGCTGAATTCCATCAAAATTTGGTTAATACTGGAATATATTTTTTTAAGCATAGGGCTCTAGAAATTTTAGATAATTTCAAAGATATTGTAGATTTTGGTCAAGATATGTTTCCCTATCTTCTTCAAGAAAAATTCAAACTAAATGGTTATGTGGGCGATTATTATTGGATAGATGCAGGGAATGTTAGAAGTTATTTGTGGGCTAATTATGACGTTCTAAGAGGTTTTGTCTCCGATTATTCTCCACCTGGAAAAAATAAGAAAGGTATATGGATGGGTGAAAATTTAACAATTGATGAAACTGCAAAAATTATTCCTCCTGTTGTTATTGGGGATAATGTAGAGATTTTAGAAAATTCAGTAGTTGGACCATTTTCAGTTCTACATAAGGATGTAAAATTAAAAGAAAATGTTTCAGTTGAACATAGTGTAATTTGGGAAAATTCTGTGATAAATAATAATGCTTTCATTAAGAATTCTGTTGTCTGTGATAATGTTGAAATTGAGGAAAACAGAAAGATAATTAAGTATTCAGCAATTAGCTGAATTAAGAAGATTGATATCTATGGCTTCTAATAAAAATACTTCAAAGTGGTTCATAGTTTTGAGTTTAGCTTTTCTACTATTTGCTTCTTCTGTCATAAGTAGTGCTTCAAACACAAGTGTTGTCTACTGGGATATAAACATGGAACTTGATGATGTTAACAACTATGAAGGAATTAGATTAGTTGTCTTTTTCCTACCGACATGCCCTAGTTGCATTGATGAATTACTTATTTTAGAACAAATAGATACCAATTATAATCTGACTATTTTCATGCTGGATGTTTATAAACAACCAACAAATCAAAGACTCATTGATTTTAAGAATAACCATACTTTATCGGATGATTGGATTATTGGATATTCAACTAGTGAAACTAATTCATTTTTTGATCTCTATTCAGTACCAACACTAGTTGTATTGGATGATTTAGGAAGAATTGTATCTTTCATAGAAGGTCAAGCAAGTTACAGTTTTCTCGAAACAAAAATACTTGATGCAATAAACCACAATACAGATAATTATAATACAGAATACAATGAAGATCCCTCAAAACAAATAGCAGCTATTTTCATAATTGTTGGAGTGGGAATAACGGCTGTTGTAACTTATTTTCTTGTAAAAACACTAGTAAAAAGATAAGTAGAAAAGTTAACTTTCCACTTTTTTCCCACAATTAGAACATTCTTTTGCATTATCATAAATTACTAATCCACAATCGCTACAGAAAACAGATTCAGTAGAATTGAAGAAAGTAGTTGTAGGATCATCTACATTATCAAAATAGTTTAATGATTCACCTTCGAAAGGTTTACTCTCCCCTTTATCTTCTTCAAGATTCTGCAATAGCTGTGATATTTTGACTTTTCTACCATCTCTCAAGAAAACTATGAAAAATCCTACTGATACCACAGCTGAGATATAAGTCATGACTACTTCAGAATATGCCATAAACAAATATGGATTAATTGTTAAGATTGGCACCATAAATAACATGATGAATGATGCTAAATATCTAATTGCTGGATTCAAAGCAAACAAGGCGTAAAACACACTCTCTCCAGTACTTACTTTCTTGTATCTACCTATTGTAGTAATTAAATTTTTGACTAAATTCATACCATAAAAGTGTGCAATTATCATTAACATAAATGGAACAGTAAGATCACTCTGATGACTAGAACTAAGATCTTGTTGTAATACCAAAAGTGCTTCATAGAGCCCAAGGGAGAAAGCTGTTATTAGTAGAGCAAAAATAGCATTTCTTGCTTTCTTTTTATTTTCCAATCCAATATTAGTACTTCTCCATTGAATAACCTGGATGGCTATTAATATGAACATAAAAGCATAAAAAACTGAATCTGCAATTCGCCAGAAATCCATGACTTCCTGAGAAAAAATTGGTTCTCCTGTCTGATCTTCATAGAAAAATATGAACAAAACCCTGTTAATCATTTCAATGATATAATAAAGCATCATACCAAAAACAGCAAGCTTCATCCAGAAGAATGAAAACCTTTCTTCTCCATGGGCTGTGACAGGATATTTATTATTAACCAAGACTGATAACCAATGAAAATGAAGTTGAAGTATTTATTTACTTTACTTAATCTGTCTTTTCTGAATTTTTTCTGATTTCCTTTGCAGATTTCTTGTCTTCTGCTGCTTTTTCTTCAACTGGTAGTTGTTTAGGAATTGGAATGGTTTCTGTATCAGTGGGTTTACCAATATATCCTTTAGCATCTTTGACAATACCTTCAGCTTTTGTCTTAATTATTTTTACTTCTGGTTTCATATCTGATTTGGTTTCTATTGGTTCTACTAGAGGTTCCAACAATGGTATAGTTTTAATGGGTTCAATATCTTGTTTGATAGAACCTTTAGCTACAATTGAATCAAAATCAGGCTTAACTGAAGTAGTCGATTCAAGTGCTTGAGATTTAACTTCTATTCCAGCAGAATCATCTCCAACAGAATCAATTTCATCTTTGAACTTTATACCTTCTTCATGCTGAAGTTGAATTCCTTTTTCGATTTTCTTCTTTAGTTCTTCTTTATCAGTAATTTCCTTTGCAACGGGTTTACTAACTATTTCAGCCTCACCAATGTCATAGGAAAGCTGAAGTTTGCTCGCAATCTGAGGAATTAATTTCTGGAAAAGCTTATTTGAACCTTCTTTCCATTTTACCACATCATTTTCTGTGTCATAATCAAAATTCATATCTAATTTGCAAAATTTCTGAAGATTAGATGATATGGTACTTGATGCTAACTCTATAGTCCCTCTTTTTGGGTTATCAGTTAATCCTAATTCAAAAATAAATTTAACATGTTTATCATCTAAATTGGATATAAATGCTAATGCAGAGATAATTGTTACTACTATCCCTATTGCCATGACATAGTTTGGAAATATAGTTGTAGCTGGTATTGATAATGCAATAAGTACAATACCTGCTAAAATACCAATTATTTTAAGGAAAAGAAGAACAATATTTTCTTTAACATAAGAATAAGGACCAAAAAGGGAGTAAAACATCCAGTAGTTTAAGGATCGAGGGTTGATATAAGCTTTTGATGACATACCAAGATAGTTGCTTCTTTCAATCTGGTTTTGTTTTTCAATTTCTCTTATTTGAGAAAACTCAAAATGAGCGGATGCATAGACTTCTTTCTTATCATAAAATAATAATTGAAAATAATTTTTTCCTTGTTTTATTGAACTTTTAAAAGATATATCTCTAAACCAGACTTCCTCAGGCTGAATAGTAATCGTTTCAACTTTTTTGGCTTTTTCATGCTTGCGAAGGTCACTAAACCATCCTACAATTGAAAATCGGATAGATAAAGTGATAGGTTGACTTTCATTATTTGTTATAAAAACTCGAATAATTCCTTTTTTGTCTTCAGGTATTTGGTCAATTATTGGTAGCATACAGTAAGCTATAGCATTAACTGATTCCATCTCTATATTGTCTCGGAGGTCCTTGTCTAATTCGCTATAATGAGTGAATTTGGAAACAAACTTTGAAGCAAAAACAGGATTCTCGAGAATTTCATTAGTCATGTTCCTCAGTATTGTCATTAATTATAACTATAAAAAAACTTTCCAAAGATGTAATGAAATCTGTCAATAATTGTACTTGGTAACTAAGCTAGTACTGTAAGAATGTTTAATAAATATTTATCCATTATTTATCTTGTGAGAAAGTTTGAAATCAGATGAATTTGATTTACCTAATGAGTTCTCTAGATTTGAAAAATTCATCAAATCTGATTTTGAACAATTCTTTCCTGTTTTTCAAAAGTATCAAGAAATGCAGTATAGTTCTTTTCAGTCGTTAGTCTATGCATCTGATGATTTAGCTAATACACTTAGTATTCCTGAGTTTTCACGAATTAATTATACTCAAATCACAATGATAGGGTATTTTCTTCTCTCACAATTCAAAAAAGTACTAACTTTTCCAATCCCTGAAGATAATTTTGAAGCTATGTATTTCAGAATGAAATCAGCGAAATTTACTGGAGATAGGGAAGTAGTTTCTGCATTGGTAGCAAACACAATTGCTTTGATGGTCGAACTTAAGAAAACAGATCCTTCAATGCATAAAGCATTTTCAGCCATATTATCTATGGAAATAGCTTCTATGAATTCTGATGTTCAGACCGTTCAGCAATATTCCAGCGTTTTCCGTTCAAATCTGTTTGATACAGTTCTGATCGAAAAATATCCTCTTCTTACACTTCAAGTTGTTAGCGATTTAGCTTATAGAGAATTCCGAACAGGAGATGAAGCTTATTCTGGTTGGTTGGAAATCTACAAAGAACTTGCTGAAGCCTTGAATATGGATACAAAAAGATTAGATTGCTACACAATGTTAGGTGGTCTTTATCGATTCAAAGGTTATTTAGAAGAAGCTTCTGAATATTATGGCAAAGCTATCGTAATTGCTGAAAAAATAGGTAATAAGGAATTCATTGCATCACTCATTTCTAATATGGCTGATTTAGAACATACTAGAGGGAACTTAGAAAAAGCTCTTTCATTATGTCAAGAAGCTCTCAAAGATCCTGAGATTTCTCAATCCAAACCTACTATTTATGTGAATATTGCTGAAGTTCTTATTAAACAAGAAAAATTTGGGGAAGCTTTGGAATATTTGGACAAGGCTCAGAATCTAACAAATAGAAATTCACCAATTGTAAATCTTCTATATGGCTATTCTCTTACAAAAATACCAAGCAAAGGTAATTTACAAGAAGGGATTAAATATCTCGAAAAGGGAGGAAATCTAAGTGAAAAAACTAAAA
>JAGLOH010000079.1 GCA_023139025.1 Candidatus Heimdallarchaeota archaeon
ATGGGGGACGAGAAAAGAAGCCAGTTCCCTTTCTCGAACAAATAAAGCATTGTCTACATAGTACTCCTTAACTTTGATAATTGCTTCCTTATTCATAGGATTTTGGACAGTTAGATACATTCTAGTTGCATCAAACTCACCAATACCCGTGTGACTTAACCCATAAAATTGTGCTGGGTAAAAATCACTCTGTTTTTTGTTTTCAATAAGTCTATAGAAGAAACCTAAATACAATGAATTTCTTGAGATTGACCTAATAAATGCCAGTTGGTTATCTACATAGAAATGATAAGAGCCCAAATATGAATTTTTTACAATAGTAAAAGTTATTTCATTTTGTAATTTGCTTTGTAAAGGAATGGAATCAACTATAGCATAATTATGAATTATCAAGGCCAAATCATCTCCATCCCTAACTTTCTGAACTGCAAAAGCCCAGAAATCATCTTGTTCAAAGTAGTTGAAAACTAAACCAGTGGCAAGTCCATATTCATATAACGATAATTGAGCTTCAAGAGTTCCTGAGGTAAACAAGAACTTCTCTTCTTTGAGAATAACCGTTCCTTTCTTCTCTTCAGAGAAATCAAAAGTTAGAGATTGACCATCATCATCAGCTTTCCAATCACCAGGAGCATTAGAAGGATCATATAAGTATTCGGAAAGAACATAACCAGAACAATCAAAATAAGATGAGTTAGTTCCTATAAAGGAAAGATAACTAGCTACAGTACCAGCTTGATCCCTAGCTAATACAAGTTCTTCTTGGTTATCAATTTCAACAGGTAAAATTTGAGTATAAACATCCTTAGTCGCATAGTCTATAGCTCTCAATTCTCTTCCATTCACAACTGTTTCTGATTGAGCTGTTATACCAAGATAAGGAATTCCAAGTAAAGGTAAAGGAGAATCCAAAAGAGCATAACAACGAATAGAAATAGTGAATGAAATGTCTTTACCCTTCAAAGAACTTAGAGGAATCTGGAAGGGAGTGACTCTTCCGTCAAGATATTCTGTAACATCAAGCAGTTTCTCGTATTCATAGGAATGTCCGTATCTCATTTTTGCAAAAATTGTGAAATGAATACTTGAATTGTATGAGCTATCTGCCTGGAATTCATCATACATTCTTCCAATTTGTCCAACAAGAGACAAATCTGTGTAATAAGGTAAATAATAATCTTGAGTTTCCATAAAAAACGAATAAACACCTGAATCAGGTTCAAAACTAATACTTCTACTATACTCTTTGAAGTGAGCATATTGTCCATTTTCTAATAGAGTTAGATCACCTACTTCATCAGTAAGAATAGATTTAACATTGTCATCTAGTAGGAGGTTGTAGATGAACAAGTTTGGTGTATAAACTCTTATTTTATCAAACTTCACTGCGCCATAAACTTCTAATCTTAGATGAGTAGATAAAGAATCGATATAAGATAAGAGGTTTAACTCTAGGTTATTAATAGTGTCTGGATGAGCACTATACAGAATCTCTGAAGTATTAGCATTCCGAACAATAATTTTAGAACCAAGAGAGGTTGAGTAGGGAAGTATTTCAGCTTTAAGAATTAAATCAGTATATCCATTCCAACCAAGTATACTAAAAACATTCCATGTATAACTACCTTCTTCTACAACTAACTTACCATTTTGGATATCGTATGCACTTTTCCAAATATCTGTTGAATTAGTAGTTAGGAAAGCAAAATCATCATAGAAGAAAGTAAAACTGTCAGTATTATCTGAACGAACCATAACTCTGCTAAAATCCATAAAAACTACAGAAATTATCAAGAAGATAGCAAGAACTGTAGTGGTGAATTTTTTTCGATTGGATATTGTATTAAATTTGTTTAAGTTATTAATTTTCATTTTTATTCCTCCAAAAATTCTTAACTGTAGGAGTGAGAACTCCAAAGATGAACAATAGCGTCCCCAGAACTAAAAAGAATGAAAAGGGACTAGAAGTGTGATTAATATTATCTTCTTGATTATCAGATGAAAAAACAATATATTCAAAGATTTGTGATTCAGAAGAATGACCATTTGAGTCATAAATCTTAAACATAATCTGAACTGACTCTTTTAAACGATGAACAAAAAGGAAATCGTTATCGTTTAACCTATAAACAGTTTCAGAAATCCAGCCTTGTCCATAATTGATTTTACATATTACTTGAGATATTCCACTTGAGTCAAAGGCAAATATATCGAAGAAAATCTCAGAATTATAGTTGGGATTGACAGTATCACAGCTTATCTCAAAGTTAGGTGGAGTAAGATCAATGAGTTCTAAATATTTAGTGTTTGAATTAATTGTTTCCTCGAATATCAAGTTAACTTCGATGAAATATTCTAATACCAGGAAGTATCTTGAAGAGACATAAGAAATGTATTCGTCAGGAGTAGTTTTAGCATAAACTCTATGCCAAGATTGTTCTCCTATCGCATGGTAAAAAACGATTATTGATGAAACATATTCTTGAGGTATGTTGTTTAAAGAGCTTTTATCTATTCTTAATATACCTTCATCATAATTGTCTAGATAATCAATTGTACTAAGAGTAGTGTTTAATGTTGGTTGCATCGGTCCCCCTCCTCCTCCTCCACTGTATTTAACAAGATAAGAGTAGGTAGAGGATTGAGCAGTATTGGCAGAATTATCACAAGCTTTCACATAGTAATAATCTGTAATTCCTACAATTCCAGAAGCATAGTAAGTACCTCGATATAGATTGCTGCCAATATAACTCATACTAGTAGAAGACCAATAACCTCCCCCATGTTTATGATATAGTTTAACCCAATCTAAACCGCTTCCAGCATCAATTACTGTAGCTGTTACAGTTACCAAGTTGTTCTTATAAACTGTTGTAGGAGAACGGGAAACACCACTAATTGTTGGGGGGGTTACATCTACTATCTCATATGGACCATATAAACTTGAAATCCTATTATTTCCTGCATTATCATATGCAGTTATCTTGAAAGTTAATTCATCCCCTGCACTCCATGAACCAACATAGACATCATAGGAGAAACTATTTCCGTTCCGAGTCATGTATTGAGAACTGATATAATTACCATTTTTGTACCATTTAACAGCACAATTGTCTATATCTGAACCATCATCGATAGCTGAACAAGAAATAGAAACATAATCAACAGAATCAGAAATAGGATCAGGTGAAAACTGAATATTAGAGATAACAGGTAACTGAGTATCTATAATGTAAAAGACTAAGGGAGAAGTATAAACCTCGTTACCTCTGTTATCAGTTGCATGTATAATATATTCAATTTTTGTATCATAATCAAAAACACCTATCAAATCGCTTCTAAAAACATCCTCCAGAAAAAGAGAAAGATAGATATTTGTTTGTAGAATATCATTTTTCCACCATTCAACCCAGACGTCATCTAATCCTGAACAACTATCTATTATTTCTGCATAAAAGCGGAATTGTTCAAAATACTCAGGAATTGAAGGTACTCTATAGTGATCTAAAATTGCTGGTGCAACTGAATCAATTGCAATGAAATAATTCTCACTATTTGTAGTTGTTTGGACATCTGTATCTGTGTGTTGCCAGTATATGATATATACAACTCCACAAGCATCGCTAAACTGAAAATCAATGAAAACAGTGCCATCATAATCCAAAGGAACTTGCCAAGTATTATACTCATAAGTTCCATTGAAAGGATTCCCAGCAATTAAATTCATTGAAAACCAGTCAGTTGTATAAATTCCATATCTAAATCTAATCAGAGAATCTGTAATTCTTTTGTAATCTTGAGCTATTAACTGAATTGTTGGGCAATTTCCTGAATTGACACTTGATGGAATGATAAAATTAGTTAGAAGTGGAGAAGAATAATCATATAGTTCAAAACAAGTATCGTTATCATCCCAGAAAAAGAATTCTGATATATGACTTGCATTATCTATTGCCCATAATTTCAAGAATAGTAGCTCATGTGAGATTCCAGGAAACTGTGCATTTGAATAGATTGAAGTTAGAAGGTTGTAATCTACAGTAACTTGATAATCGTTACTTCCGATATGTTGCATAATTAGGTAATCATTAAAAGTAACTCCATCTGAGCTGTAATAAAGTCGAACCTCAGTTAGAGTATCATCTACAATAGTACTAAGGATGATTAAATCTGAACTAAAATCAATCAGCCAAGCATCAGAATAGACATTATTAGGATCTTCATCAAGAGATTGTGAATCAGTCCAAGCACCACCAGAATAAGAAACAGAAGTACTTATTTCTGGATCTAAAGTATCAACAACAGTAAAATAGTAAATTTCAGAAGCTCCACTAAAACCTAAGGTATCTTCAGATTCAAAATAGTAGGTAATGTAATCATGTGCTATCCATGAATATGATATATATGTTTCATAGTATATATTGGAAACATTAGTTAGATGAAAAGTATAGATGGAGTCTTCTTTTAAAGAATAAAATGTAAAATTCACTGTTGTTTCTTCTATGCTACTGGGGTCGTCTAACCAGAGTTCTACATGAATTAAGTCAACTGTATCATTTATTTGTTCTCCATCATTTAATTCCCAGTTAGTAAAAGTGGGAGGATAAAGATCAACAGAAGAATAGCTATAAATGAATGTTTGAGACGGATTATCGTTCCAATCTACAGAAGCAAAATAATACTGTCGGAGAACACCTAATTCAAGTAATGGTATATTTCCAGATGACCACCAACTATCTCCATCATAAAAGAGAGAAATAGTTGTGTTTGTGTTCCAATTATCATCACTATAAACCATACTTGCAGCTTTTACACCAGAACCTATTCCATCAGATATTTTGGTTTTGAAAATTGGAGAATCAAGATAACCAATAGTTTCCATTGAATAAAAATCGGTAAATGAAGGACCAGTGTAGTCCCAGATTAGGAAGATAAGTTGTTCAGAAAGAGTATAGTATCCATGTATGTCCTGAGCTTCAAACTGATAAGTAATCCAAGTTGAAATTGGAAAACCTTCATCGAGAGTATAATAATAAACATGCTCTCCCCCCTTAATCATATCATAAACTCCATAGGGTGTTGATTCATTGTTTGTCCAGATGTGGAGTTTAACCCAGTCTATTTCACTAGAATCATTAACATAAACATAAAGAGTATGCTCATGTGAATGACATATCTTCTCCTCGTGAAGATCTTTGATATTATACAGAACAGGAGAACTACCGTCATTAATGAAGAAACCTGAGTAAAAGACAGTTTCTTCACCATTGATGTCTTTTGCTTTAATTGTAATGATAACATTCTTCATCTCTGGGAGTGATATAGTTGGAATAGAAGTAAACCAATCATCAGTTCCTTGAATATTGGTCATTATGTTTTCTGTTTCATTTACTTCTCCAGGAATAGACCAAATGCAATCAACAGAAATAATACTCTGATCAGTTATTGAAGCTGTAATAGTTACTTCATTTCCTTTGTAGACAATTGAAGGTGAAATAGTAACATCATCAATGTAAGGCTCATTATATTCGACAATTGTTCTAAAATAATGGACTGGTTGTTGGGGATAGATGTAGAAATTATCTCCAATTTGATAATTAATAACAATCCAATATTCAAGTACATTACCTCCCTCAAGTAACATTCCAGGTAAGGGCTCAGAAGTCCATTTTATATCATCAGTTTGAACAAGGGCTAAAGTGTTTATATTTCCTGAATTAATTCGATAATTAACTTCAGAAGAAACTATTTCACATCTATAGTAAAGATTACAGAAAAAGGTTAAGTCAACATTTTCAGTAATATTATAAGGTTCAGTCCACAATTCATGTAGATATGGAATATCTCCTACTGTAACATAGATTTCCCTCTTAGATATTCCTACATCATTGTCTGAGTTAGTTGCTTCAATCCAATATTCTACTTTGGTGTCATAACAATTAGTTCTCGGAATAAAACCAGAGTAATAATCTATTGTTTCATTATAATCCATTGGAATAAATGTTGGAGAACTATCATTGAATTGATAATAAAGATAAGTATGAGTTATGACCAATCTGTCAAGAATCTTGACCTTAATTTCAACATCTTCATCATATTGAGGAAGAATAGGAACTCTCTCAATCTTTCCAAAAGATGGAACCAGACATTCCTTAACTATATAGCTGAAATTAGAAGAAGTTTGAGTAAAACCATCAAGGGAAATTGCTTTAATGAAAAAGGTAACTGTTTCACCAAGAGAATACGTTTCTATCTGTTCATAGAAAGTGAAATCGAAGTAATTCTTCATATTCTTTGAATGCCACTCATTTTCTGAAAGAGCCTTATAATTCAATTTTGCTTCCTTCAATCCCTCGCTGTAGGTAATATTCGCGCATACTGTAACAACATCATTTGGTGTAGGATTAGTCGGAGTAAAAATAATATTTGAAATCACTGGATGAGCTGTTTCAGCATGAATTCTAAATGCAATACTAACTTGTGATACAACAAGTAAGATAACAATAAATGATATAGTTTTTTTATTTTTCAAGTAATCACCTAGATACTATTTTCTTAATATGTGAATTGAGAATGATTGAATTTCCATAGAGATTCATTTTTGGAGAGATTGACCGAAGAGGATGTTTTAACCACACTTCTTTGTCTAATCTGTTTGGACATCCCCTTGGCAATCTATTATCCGGAGGTAAGTCAAGATGTAGAAGTTTGATATAGACTTCTTGATCTACTTTACAAGATGACTTATTCTCAGGAAGCGTAAAATAACCCCGAGTCTTGAAAGAAAAACAATTCATTTGATCTATTTTTCTTTTATAACCTCTCTCCTTTAGATATTGAAAAGAATTAAACAGATTAAGATGAATATCTTTTTCAATGAAGTCGAATTGTCTTATTTTTTTATTTTTCATCTTTTCCATTCCCTTCTTATTTCTAATTCCAATTGTAAACACATGTCTTGCAGAGCAGATTGTATCAAAGTTTCTTGCTTTATGCTTTTTAAATAAATACCGTAAAATGTTGCAGTTAGATTGCATCTTCTCTCTTAGTTTAGCTTTAAATTTACCAAATGAAAAGGAAAAAGAAAAAGTGATTGAAGAAGATATCCAGAGGGTGAAGGATATGTTTAATAAAGGGCAAAAATATGATTTGAAGAGAAGAACCTTTATTTGAATAAATCTAAAAGGGAAGAGAAATGACAGCTAGGAAAAAACGGAGTGAACAAAAACAAAAAGATATACAAATTCTTGAGCTTTTCAACAATAAAGTAGATAAATTAATGAATCTATCCTTTACAGAGTATGTTTCAGAACATAATACTGGATTCAAACTTAAACTTAAGGAAGGAAAAACTCCTTCCATAAATGAGATATTTCCAGACGAAGAATCCTTTGACGCATTCGTGCCCACCTTCCGAATGTTTTTACAAAAAAAGGAAAGAATAAGCATATACAAAATTGAATCTATATATGAAAGAAATCAACTAAGCAAAGAGTTGAAAGCAAAATTCAAAGAATCGAAAGAGAAATATGAGGAATTTCTTGACAAAAAATCGATGATTGAAGGATACACAAGAAGAGAATTTACGTTCATTCTAATTTATGGAAACTATTTGCATTTGGATGAGAAGAAAAGAGCAGTCTATGAGAAATATGTGTTACATCCTATTGGCAGAGCATTTGCAGTGAATGAGTTCCTATACACTTTATCTAAATCTTTGACCTTCTTCAGATATGTTTATTTCTTAAATGAAGAAGCACTTAAAAAATTACGATGACTTTTACTAAGCACTGAATCAAATAATTAATTATGATAATGGTGATTTAATAGAAGAAACAAAGAACTAATGTGTAACCGATTTTAGTTGAGTTAACACTCTGATGTGATATATCGATGAAAAGAGAATCAATAAAAGAAGAATCCCTCTATACCAAATTTAAGAAACAACAGAAAAACCAACGTACACTTTTTCATGATTTACTAATGATTATACGAATGTCTATTGAACAAGCTAAAGAACCAGTTTTTGATAAAACTATCTTCATTGCTCGATTCATAAGAGGTTTGCAGAATAAACATTTGGATGAATATGAATGTCTCATCTGTGGAACAAATCATCTGGTTCTGGATGAGATTAGAGGAGAGCAAATCTGTAAGAATTGTGGATTGGTGAGAGAAGAGAAGATGATAATCGATATCTGAAAATAGACAGGAGAAGAAGAGAATGAGTATAATAAATGAAGAAGAAAAACCTGAGCTTAAGGAATTGATTGAGCAATA
>JAGLOH010000008.1 GCA_023139025.1 Candidatus Heimdallarchaeota archaeon
CAATCTCGCGCGCCTCTACCTTTTTGTTTCTTTTTAGGTTTAGTCGGTTTTCTATAACTCAAATCTTTACCTCAAAACAGAGAAAGTGTAATAGCTTAAAATAGTTTTTGTTCAATTAAGAATTTCTTAGATTTGAAAGACTTCCAGAACGAAACAAACAAAAAGGATAGTATAAAGATGATGGTGAGGTACAAAGATGAGCTATAAAGAATTATTAGAACGAGCACGTGGGCAATTACCTGAAAAAGTGTTTGAAAAATCACGATTTGAGATTCCTAAAATATCTTCTGTTGTTGAAGGAAACAAAACTTTCATTGTTAACATTAGAGATGTACTTGCTGGAATTGATAGAGAGGCTAACCACTTTCTCAAATACATGGCAGGAGAGCTCGCAACTTCTGTTACAATGGAAGGATCTAGAGCTGTATTTGCTGGAAAACATGCTAAAACAACACTACAAACCTTACTAGAAAGATATGTAAAGGAATATGTTATTTGTGGAGAATGTGGAAAGCCAGATACAAAACTAATAACAGAATCACGCATTTTAAGGAAAAGATGTGATGCTTGTGGAGCATCAACTGCAGTTAAACCCCTTAGAAAATAAACATCCTCAAGCTGGTTAACACGATGACAATCTTCTTCATGAAAGTAATTGAGCAGAACAACGAAAGATTGATCGCTGCTTGTGATAGAGAAGTTATGGAAATGGAGTTAGACAGTCACGGAGTTAAGCTAAAAGTTAGTTCTAATTTTTACGGAAAAGAGCTAGTAACAGAGAAAGAATTTTTAGATTCCATCAAACGTTGTACCTCTGCTAATGTAATTGGAGTTAGAATCATTAAATTACTTGTCGAGAACAGAATGATTCATGAAGATGCGGTTCTTTGGCTAAAGCATCCAGAAAAAACAAAAGAGAAAATAGGGCACGCTATCCTAATAACATAAGTAAAAAAACTCTTATTTTGCATTGAGGAAAGAAGAATATAGAAAGGTGAGTAGAATTTCGAAAAGTGGTCGTTTCTGTGCAGTTTGTGGGGCTAAAGAAGGTCCATTATTAGAGAATCTTTGCGAAAAATGTTTCAAAAAAGAGAACCCTTTAGAAATTGTAGTACAGAAGAAAATCAGTGTTGAAATATGTCCTCTCTGTAGATCCATAAGAGTTCAGGGACCAGTGGTAGATACTTGGAAGGAAGAGGGTTTAGAAGCAATTATTAGAGAAATGGTTGAAAGAAAGATTCTGGAGAACATCTCTACTGATATAGCCTACAGTTACGAATTCGAAGATGATATCGAAGAAACTAAAATTATGAATTATGGTGTTAAAACGTTTGAAATAAGAACAACAATTAGGGCTAAACCTTATGAGGAATTCAGCGAGTTCGAACAAAGTTCTCAAACACGAATTAAGCTGATTAGAACTAGCTGCGATTTATGCTCAAAACACAAAGCAGGGTACTTTGAAGCAATTTTACAAGTTCGAGGAGAAAAGCGTAAACTGACTGAAATAGAGCAAGAGAATATTGAAAACATCGTGAATCGAATAATGGAACGTTACATAGATGCTAAGATGTCCTATATCATGGATTTAGAAACTGATAATGATGAATTAACATGCAAAGTAAGTACAAAATATCTTGCTGAAACTTTAGCCCGTGAAATAAAAAATGCTACAGCTGGTAAACTGAGTGTTGCTTATGAGCTCAAAACAAAGACTAGAGATGGTGTAGATGTTTACACAAATACTTACCTGGTTAGGCTTCCAGAATATTCTCTAGAAGATATACTTGAGTTTGAGAATAAAATGTGGGTAGTTAAGCAAATTACAGATGCACAAATGAAAATAGAATCACTAGACAATCATGAACAGAGAAAATTCGATAGGAAAAGAATAGAAAACAGAGGAAAGCAATTAACTGAATCTGTTGTTCAAAGAGAATATTTGTTTGTCTCATCTGATGATAAGGGTGTTGTTATAATGGCTCTAGATAACTACGAAAACTTTGATGATAACTTAGAACGCTTACCACCAAATAAACAGGTTGGAGAAAATATTCTTGGTTTCATCTACGAAGATAAAAATTATTACATTAAGTAATGTAAGGACATTTTCAGTATATTAGACAAGTTTTATACATTAGTATTTTTTTTCTAAGCTTGATAATAATGTCCGAGAAAGACATCTCTTGGGACTTATCAGAGATTTTTAAGGGCCCTGATGACCCCCAAATAAATGAAGCAATAACAGATGTGGAAAAAAGATCTGAAGAATTTATTACAAAATATAAAGGAAAAATAATCTTTCCTGATTTTAGGTTTGAGAATTTACTTGAACTAATACAAGATCAAGAAAAGTTTTATGCTGATCTTTTTGAAATAAGTCAATATGCCAGATTGTCCTTTTCAGGGAATATGACTGTTTCTGAATTTAGAAAACTGAATAACAGAGCTCAAGAATTTTCTGCTAGAATAAGAAAAAAATTGGCTTTCTTAGAAATAGATGTAGGAAAGTATGTTTATGAGAACCAATCAATTGTAAAGGATTCAAGATTTGAGAATTACAAACATTATCTTGAAAATATTATCCGCTCGTTTCCCCATAAACTATCAGAAATTGAAGAACAAATAATAATTGACAAGGATCAGCACGGAGTAGTTGGTTGGCAAGATCTTCAATCAAAATGGCTAAACACAAGAATGTTTGATGTAGAAGTTGAAGGGGAAATGAAACAACTTGCTTATGGAGAAGCTAATAGTTTGCTTTCACATCTGGATAAAGAAACAAGAATTTCAGCAAATAAGGCAATTTATGGTCTATTGGGTGAAGATCAGGAATTATTTTCATCAGCCATGCATCATATATGCAGCGATTGGGTCAAAATTTCAAAACGAAGAAACTATGACTCTCCGATGCATCAAAGCCTTATAGCTAATGATGTAGATCAACAAACTATTGACAATCTAATGAAGGTCGTAGACGAATATTCTAAACTGTATAGACGTTATCTTAAATTGAAGGCTAAATTGCTAGGTCTCCCCAAACTTGGTTGTGAGGATATAGTTGCACCCTTCCCAGATGTTCCAGATATGAGATATACTTGGGAAGATGCTCAGGAATTAATTCTTGAAGCATATGGCAAGTTTGATGAGGGTTTCCTTTCTGTTGCAAAAGATATGTTTGAAAGAAATCATATTGATGCAAGTCCCAGATTTGGTAAACGCAATGGAGCTTTTTGTTCAACATGGTATAATGGAAAAACATCCTATATTCTTCAAACTTTTTCAGGTGCATTATCTGATGTTTACACTCTAAGTCATGAAATGGGGCATGCAGTTCATGGATATTTGGTAACCCGTGAACAATCCCTTGGGAATACGCAATACCCCATGGTTATTGCAGAAGTTGCTTCAATCTTTGGTGAACTGCTTCTAACAGATCTTCTACTATCTAGGGCAGAAACCAAAGAAGAGAAGAAAGCTATTTTGGGGAGAGTTTTAGATGGTGCAGGAATGGCGACTTTTCAAGTAAGTGCAAGAGTATGGTTTGAGCAAAGCATGTACGATACGATAGAAAAAGGACAACTGCTAGATGGTAAAACAATATCAAAACTTTGGACAACTGCTAGAGATCGAATTTATGGAGATGCAGTGGAATGGTTCGAGGAAATGGATTTTGAATGGACCATGAAACCACACTATTACCGCTCCAACTTTAGGTTCTACAACTATCCTTACGTTTTCGCACAGATGTTTGTGTATGCATTATACCAGCTGTATTTGGATGAAGGAGAAAGTTTCATACCAAAATTGAAAGCAATTTTGAAAGCAGGGAGCAGTAAATCACCAAAAGAATTTGGAGAATCAATGGGATTAGATATAACAAAACCTGATTTTTGGAAGCTGGGCATGAAGCAATATGAAAGATTTATAGACAAATTAGAAAAAATGGTTAGTTGAAATAGTTTACAAATCTCATCAACTGTTTCTTTTATATTTCTAAGCTTCTAGAAGTTCCTTTAGTTGCTCACCAAATGCTTTAGCTTGTTCCAATTCCTCATATGTAGGATGACCAATTTTGTCTCTATCTTGACCAAACATACGTATGGCACCTGTACAGTAAAAGCGTTCAGGAAGAATAGTAACATTTTGTTTTTTGTTTACTATTCTTTCCATAGATTCAAACATAATTTCCTTTATTGTCTTAGGAACTTTGTTTTCAGTCTTCCAGTGAATTTCATCTGGACCAGCACTTGTAAAGAATAGAGCTATTTTTTTACCTGCTATTTTTCTTCGAACTTTTCTTAAGTATCTAGCACCACCGAAACTGATTCTACCCATTATGACCCAAGAACCAAGAACAACTAAATCATATTCTTTGAGATCTGGAATGTTGCGTTTATCATGGCTATCAACTTTAAGACCTTCAGCAATCTTCAAGGCGACTTTCTTAGTATTACCAGTACGAGAATTATAAAGAACTATAGCTTTAACCATCTTAATCAATCAAGAAGTGAAAACGTGCAATCGTTAATATAATTTTGCTTTTCTTTGTTAAGGCATCTACTAAAGAAAATAGGAAAAGAAGGAACGACCACAGATTATTGGATGTATCTATTTGATGTAGAGTTTGCATGAAATGTTCAAATTACGCAAGTAATCCTTAAATGAATAAACACCTATGAAAGAATTATGGTGTTCAAGGAACTATATTTAGTTCAAAGGAAGGATATTGAAAAAGCTACTATGGTCTTAACAAGGGCTTTTCATGATGATCCACTAATTTGTTTAGTTTACCCAAGTTCTGAAGAAAGAATGAAATATTCTCCATTTTTGTGGAGATATTTGATAAAAGATGGGGTAAGATATGGGAAGGTTTATTCTCCTACTAACAAAATCGAAGGAGTCGCAAAATGGTTACCACCAGGAAAAGAACACATGGGTATTTGGAGATCAATCAGAAGTGGAGCTTTAAGTATGGGTCGGGCGTTGGCAAGACAGAAGGATGAAAGAAAACGATCTACAAGAGAAATTCAACAATTAACTGATATTATACTGAAGAAACATAAAGAAATAATGAAAGAACCTCACTGGTATTTAGCGAATATCGGTGTTGACCCCAAATATCAAGGAAAAGGATTTGGGAGCTCTCTGATTAAACCAATGCTAGAATATATAGAAAAAGAAGGATATTCTGTCTATTTAGAAACAAATTTTCAAGGGAATGTTGGCTTATATGAGCATTTAGGTTTTGAAGTGATTGATGAAATGAAAATTCCAGAAACGGAAATTATAAACTGGGGAATGATTAGAAAACCTAAATTACAGTAAACCAATTTCATACAGATTTTGCTTGTAAACTAAAATTGCCTAAAGAAAACCTTAAAAGATTACGTGTTGAGAAAACAACGAGCAATCGGTTGGGGACTTGGCTCAGTCCGGTAGAGTGGTTGGCTCCAGAGAACTTTGCTTAGGCAAAGAACCACGAAGAAACCAATTGGTCGGGTGTTCAAATCACCCAGTCCCCACCATTACATCTCTATTTGTCTGGCTTTAAACGTGCATTTCCTCCTAATATCTTGCGCTCGAGTATCATATCATTTACTTGCAAAGCACCTAACATACAGCCAAAAATACCATGTGAAAAGAGAGGTTGAAATAACCCTTTTATTGGCGTTCTCATTTTCAGTCGTGTTCTACCAAAATTATCAGAGAAAGGTGCCATCCCATATATAGATGCAGTTGGCGAGCCAGAGTATCGTGCATATGTTGCTGGTGTAGAAATGTCTTTTATAAGAATATGTTTTTTCAGATCTGGAATCAAATATTTTTCAACTAAATCAATAAAGAAATTAGACACTTCTTCCTTTTTCCTATTATATTCCTCTAGATTATTCTCACGTAATTCCATCCAATCTCCTAGTCCTACAGGAACAACGCGGATAGTTATGTTTGGTTTTCCACCTGTTGTTAATGATGGACATATTACTCCCATATGAAATTGCTTTTCTGTAAAAGCCATGTTTCCCTTTTCATATTCGTCAAACAATCGGGAGAATGATTCACCCCCTGTAGTAACAACATTATAACCACAATCCATTCCTAAACTAGCAAGATCGATCTCATCATCTAAACCTAGGGCAACATTAAGTGAAGAAGGTGACATCTTTGCCTGTTCAACTTTTTCTGCAAATTTTTCATCTAATTCACGTATTTTATCTAATCCTACCATTTCTTTCATAGCTACTTTAGGGTCTATAGTAGTTATTACGAAATCAGAATAAATTTTCTCCCCACCTTCCAATTGAACTCCTTTAACTTCTCCGTTTTCAACTAGAATTTTCTCGACTTTTGTTTTAAGAAGCAGTTCACCACCTAGTTCCTTGTATCGTTTTTCAAATTGCTTAGTTAGCTCAATAAAGCCTTTTGTTGGTCTGTAAGCATTGTCAAGTACTGAATTCATCGCACCAAGTGTCATAAGAGCTGCAGCTCTATCTCCTGGTAATCCGCTAAAGGCTGCAAAGGCATCAAAAATTTCTACCACTTCAGGATTGGTTATACCAAATTGATCAAAGTAGTTTTTGAAAGTTTTAGAGCCATGTTTAACAATTTTTGGACAAGAGACGATTGTCTTCAACAATTCAATAAAACTAGGTTCTGTTTTTAGCTTAAAAAGCTCCAAAAACATAGCCCTCGAATGATCTAGGAATTTTTCTATCTCTTTCGCATTTTCAGGATACTCCTTCATCAACTTCTTCTTGAAGACTTCCACTCCTGAAGGCAACTCAATCTTTGTAACCTCTTCTGTTTCAGGGTTAACAAGGAAAATTCGTGTGTAATATCCTTTGAATCGCTTAAGATCTATCTTTATTCCTAAAAGTTCAAACATGTCATTACAGTTTGGAATAATTTGACTAGTATCAAAGAGATATCCTTCACGTGTGTAGGAAGTTACAAACCCTCCTGTTTTGGGTTCTTTTTCTATAATTAATACGGGATCTTTCTTAGTGTCATGGAATCGTGCCCAAGTGACAGCTGAAGTTAATCCTGTAATTCCCCCACCTATAACAATTAAACCTTTTTTCTCTTTTTTATCAATCTGACTCATTTTTACAACCTTATAGTATCTTTGCAAAATCAGTTGAATAAAAATATTCTCTAATTTGTGTGTGTGTGCAGAGAAACCCCCCAAGTCTCTCTATTGATTATATCTTTTTTCATAAGCTTTTATTCGGTGTTAATTGCCATAATAGTCATACCTCTCCTCATGTATGGTTTCAAAAGAAAGAAGAAGCAAAATTATCTATACATCTATCTCTTTTTTCTGAATTTCAAACCAAGTTTCGCTTAAAAGAGCGTGACCAACTTCGTTTGAACTTTTCTTTTTCGTCAACAGTTACAACAAGATCAAATTTGATATGAAAGTTGTCTTCATCACTCTCAAGTTGAGCATTGGTCAAAGCTCGGCTTCTTGAATTTTTTGTGATTACTTGAATATCATGAATATTTTTCAACAAAGCATGAGCTGGATTGCTATCAGAAACGGTGAATGATGAATCTTCATCAAAAACCAAACTGACACCATCCTCAGGTAACTTGCCTTTTTGATTTTGGCTGAATTGAAACGTTGTTTTTCCATCTTGTAAGTTGTGGGTTAAAGTTGACTTAGCAGGTGAATATTTTAGTTCATACTTGTTCATTGACATTTCTATTTCACCAAAGAGTGGTGCTTTATCTGGATGGCTTTCAGGTACTATAGGTAGTATTAAGCAAGATTCATACCCTTTTCCCCACCAAATGGTATTCTCTGCAGGATAAGGTGAAGGCCAGAAATTGGGAAAATCAGAACCAGCCAATGTTATTTTTATGTTGTGTCCTGGATGAAAAATCCATGAAGTAGCATCAAGATCAATATTCAGCTCCACTTGTTCTCCAGGAGTTAATGGTTTTGGATTTGTATGTGAATCCCTATGAGTGACATTAAGTGTTCCCCACGATACAATATCTGAAGTTCCATCAGGAGCAATATCAAATAGCTTTACAAATACATTCACAACTGGCGCTGTAGCCGCATAAATTAGTTTTAATTGAGGATGACCCATGATTTCTAGTCTCTCATTTAAGGGCCCTGAAGTGTAACTTAGCGAATTCATCTCATCATGGTTACGTTCTTTTTCTCCACATTTTGCTATATGGGCGTGCCAAGTTGGGTTCCCCATTCCAACTGTCACATGATAAATATAGGTGTCACTTCCCTTTTCCTCGATTTCTGCTTGTAATTTTTGTTGAGAGCTTAAGAAAAATCTCTTTTTACTCTTATCCTTTAATGGCCAGGCATTCACTTGTCTCCAGTAACCAAGACCACTTTTGAAATCAGGTTTTGTAAAACTGGATTCCCTCATAAAGGCTGTGAAATCTGGTTCATCCATGATACCGGTATCAATATCCTTCAACCAATGATCAAACCAACGAACAGCTTGTGGCATGAAGTTTATTGGTTGTCCAGGATATCCCCAATCAGGAAAAACATGCCCCCAAGGCCCCATTAGTAATTTCTTGGGTACAGTTAGGTGTTCATACATTCGCATTGCACTATTTCGATAAAAATCACGCCAAGCACCAATAACAAAAACTGGACATTTTATTAGGTCAAAATTGGGTCTCAGAGAAGCTGGTCGCCAATATGGTCCATCTGTTTGGTTTTCTAGCCAGTTTAACTGATAAGGTGAATTACTTTCTAGATGTTCATTCCACACTCTCTCATAATCTTCACCAAGACTCTCTGGTGGAGGTAGAGCATTCATCGAAACCATCATAGTTGCCCATCCTGCTAGATCAAATAAAGCACATAACGCTCCTCCATTATAATGAACATCATCTGTATAACGGTCATCAGTTGCATAAAGGGGAATGATTGCTTTCAGATGAGGTGGTTGATGCATAGCAACTTGAACAGCTGTAAAACCAGCATAGGACGTACCAATCATTCCTACATTCCCATTACACCATGATTGAGCAGCTACCCATTCAACAGCATCATAACCGTCTTCTTGCTCCTGCAATGGATATTCATCACTAACATTACCTTCAGATCCATCAGTTCCACGTACTCCAAGATGGAGAACAACATAGCCATGTCTAGCGAGAAAATGAAAGAAATTACCACGCGACATGGTCCGCCAATCAGAAGAACGGTAAGGGTCATAATTGATAACTGCTGGGAAAGGACCATCACCCTTTGGATGCCATGCCTTTGCATAAAGACGAATTCCATCTCTCATGTGAATTCGCCAATCTTTTACTGTAAGGTTATATGTAGGTTGAGAATGGGGTTTTGGTAATCTTCGATCTGATTGATTAGAAGTATCCTTCATTTTTTGTACCCTTCAACTAATATTAATCCTACATTTTATTAAGCATTACTTGGTATATCTACACCAAAAACATTAATTTTGATTAATCAATTGAATATCTGAAGGATATCTCACTTAGTTCTTAAGATGTGAATTAGAGAGCGGTGAATTGAAATTGGTTAGATGAATTAAATGATTCCTCTCTGGAGCAATGAGCTCTGCTAGCACATAAGATCAACTAATGGGAATTTCTATTCTTCACCATTTTAATTCAATTAATTTTAATAAGGAATGTTTAACAAATTGGCTGACAATGTTAACAATAATGGTATTTCCTGAATATGGAGTAGTACTACTTGTTTTTGGATCATTCATCCTTGTATCTATTTTAATAACAATGAAAAGAAGATATTCGATGAGAAATTCAATTGGGTCTGAACTTCCTCGTGAAAGAGAACTTGATCTAGAAGGAGAACAGTTTGCTGGTGAAAGTCAAGCAAAACTAGCACAATCTCAAACACAATGGTAATTAATTAATTCAGAAGGACACTTATTCTGCGAATATTTTTTCACAGCATTTGACGAAAGAATATGGCATCTTTCGTTTTTCAGAATCTATTTCCCATATAAATTTAACATATTCTTGTAATTCTTTTGGAAGTAACTTAAAGAGAGGTGCTAGGAGAGAATAGCCTATTTTTCTTTGATTTATGTTATCTGCATCCAAAAAGAGTATTGCATAACTATAGCTAGGATATTTCTCCTTAATAGTCGTTTCATACATTTGTTTAGTATTCTCTACCATCATAATTTAATTTTCAGAATACTATTTAAGGACACAAAATTTCTAGTGAACTGTTTTTGTAAAAAATTAGCAATTAAAGGATGATTTTCGTAAGACAATTTCCTACTCATTTATTTCCATTTTTTCCATGAAAAACATATGATGCCAAAGTTTGTAACCTCTTTTTTGGAAGAAATTGGCGAGTTTACTGTCTCTATTAAAAGTCAAGCGAATATAATTTTTCTTTTTGAATATAACTGTACCAGAAATAAAATTATCAACGTATTTGGGGTCGGTAACTAGAAAAGGTCTACAACCTGGAAATTCTGGATTTAATCTACCATAAATTTGTAGCTTATTGTTTACAAATAGACCGAGAGGAATAGATTCACCCCCTGTTAAACCTGGCTTTAGTATGTTGTTCAGATGTGCTTCAAGTTCTTCCTTGTTAATTTCAGGAAATACTTCTATTATTGTATTATAGTCAGAAGATGTTAAAATTCTTAAATCAGATTTTTCAATTTTTTCACTTATTTCTTCTATTTGTTTGTAAAACTCTTCCTCTATCCAATAATGCCAAGATTCAAATTGCTTCTCAAATCCATATTTTTCATATAATGAGATAGTTATTTGGTTTTTTGTTTCTACGTATAAGCCTACTCTTTTCATCCCTTTGTTTTTAAAGAAACCAAGGGCATGTTCTAGAAGGTTGTTTCCATAACCTTTTCCTCTTTCGAATTTTGTAACTGCAATTTGTCCTAGATGACCATAATTCTTGTGAGTTATTAGACGAAGGTAACCGATGAGTATATCCTCTTTAAAAACTCCAATAAAGCCTTCATCACCTATCAATTTAAGGAAATCCTCTTCTTGAATATCTTCACGATAAAAAGCTTCTCTGACTATCTCTTTGAAATCCAACCAATCATTAGCATCAAGTTTTTTAAAATAAACCATTATGTGGTCTAAACAATCCGCATTAATAAAATAGTTTTGATGGGTGGAATTAAATTCCTTCGATATTGAAGTCTATTCCGAACTCCAATTCATCTTCTGTTATCTCAACGACCATACGGGAAAGCTGCTTATACAATTCAAGATATTGATAACTTCTTGTCGTACAGCTATAGATTACTACAGGTCTTTTCTTGGGATTTTCATATTTGATCATAAGACCACGTGATAACATAAAGTGAATTATGCCCTTGGCCCTATCTATAGGTAAATTAGCCCTTCTTGCAATTTGTGAAATGCCAGCTTCACCATAAAATTGTAGAACAGAGATTACGTCTGCATAAATATCATATCTTGTTCTGTTACCTGCTGGCATTTAATTCACCGATCTATTTTGAATTTTGTACATTAAAAAGATTAGGCCTCAAAAAATCGAAGCCCAATCTTTTAACAGAAAGGTTTGCTTAAATTATTTATATCTCGCGGATGGGTCAGCATCAATATCATTAGCTTCTAGCTTTCCAATTCTAGTGTCTTCACCTAATTTGACTTTATCAGCAATGATGTGATCTACACGTCCTCCATCATCAACTTCCACATTATCAGCTCTTAGAATTCCTCTTACTCTAGAATTCTCTCCAACATAAACAAATTTGGCAATAGCTTCATCAGCAGTCATGCTACCTTCAATCTTTATCTCATTAGCTTCAAGTGTGGAAGCTGATAAAGATCCATTGATTTGTAAATCTCCTTCAAGCTTTAGATTTCCTTCTGCTCCACAAGAACCATTAATAGTTAGTTCATTACCGGCTGCATTATCACCCATTTTAAAGGCACCATTGACTTCAATAGTATCAAATTTGAAATTTGTTCCAACTTTGGTAGAACCATTTATTTCTAGATTCTGAATTGCTGATTCATCACCAAAACCACAAGCTCCATTACAACTTACTGTAGGGGCTACTATGTTTCCTGTGCATTTGAAAGCGCCACCAACATTCAATTCTTTTTCGATTTTTGAAGTTTCTATCTTTGCTGCTCCTCCAATTTCAACAGAATTTGAAATGAGTTCATAACAGGATAAAGACCCGCCTATATCAACTTCAGGAGCTTCTAGTATTCCCTCAATATTAGCAGATCCAGATAATTGAAAATCAGTTTTTACAGTAACATTAGCTTGAGCTTTTAATGATCCATTGACTTCTAGGTCATCAGCACTTAAATCCATTCCATGTTTGGCGGATCCATTTATTTCGTATTCACCAACTCGTGCAACACCATGTACAACACAAGATCCATTTATCTCCAAATCATCACAAGAAAGATCTTTATCTACTTCTAAGGCACCTTCTATCTCTGCTTCATTACATTCTAACGAGCCAATAATTTCTAGTACAGAACCATTCCTTACACCTTTACTATGAACTTTAACTTCTTGAGCTTTAACATCACCTTCAATCTCAAGATATCCATTAGAATGTCTAATCTCTTCTGCAGAAACAGATCCTTTGATTATGATATCCCCTCTACTAAGTAACCTACCATCAACAGTTAATCTTTCAGCACTTTTTGGAACAACAATTGTAGCTCCATCTTGAACTTCTAAATCACCATCAACATGGGTTAGTTCGATTTCTTCGTCTTCTTTGACTATTGTTTTTCCCATTTTATTCACTTTGTTTTACTTGTTCCATGCAAATACTCTCTTCTATATTTAAAAGGAAACAACACAAGTTGTGACCATAAGGTGTACATTTTCCGTAAAATAGTTGTATATAAATAGTAAAGACTTTAAAAAAAAACGAGATGGTTTCTTATGTCAGATGATTTGATTGAAAAATTAGCTCGAATTCCACAGTTCTATATGCCCTCATTAAACCATTCAAAGGATAAACTTGCTTTTTATTGGGATATTACTGGGAGAATTGAGCTTTATGTAATGAATCTGTCCTCTGGTGACTATAAACAAACTAGTAATGGCGAGGTACCAAGAGCACTTAGGTCTGGTTATCTGTGGACTAGAGATAATAATAGTATTATCTTCGCTAAGGATAAAGATGGTGATGAAAAACACGATCTTTATCTTCTTAATTTAACAACAAAGGAAATAGAACAACTAACCAATACACCTTCATTCCAGGAACACGTTGCACATACAAGTCCTGATGGAAAACAATTGCTCTTTCGTTCTACTAGAAAGGGACAAATGAATTTATTTAGTCTTGATTTTGAAACTAAAGAAATCAAAGAATTAACCAATTATCCGAGACCTGTCCCAGGAGCTTTGTGGAGTCCCCAAAATGATTTTATTGTTTTTGGGTATAATGATACAGAAAATTTCCAAAATAGTGATATCTGGATTATGGAACCGGATGGATCAAATCAAAGAAAACTCCTAAGTATGAAAATAGGTTCTAGAGATGGTGTAACAGATATTTCAGAGGATGGGAAATTACTTGCTATAACTTCTGATTTCGAAGGGAATTCTAGAGCAGGTGTTTATAATTTAGATACAAATGAAGCTAAATGGTTTGGTGATGGTAGGTATCAAGAATATTCTGGAAAGTTATCAAAGAATGGCGAATTTTTGGTCTGTGTTAGAAATTCTAAAGCTACAATCTCTCCCTTAATTTATGATTTAGATTCTGGTAATGTACGAATCCTTGATTTTCCTCCAGGGATTGCTGTTGGAAGCGCAATAACAAAAAATGACGAATCATTGATGGTAACCTTAAATTCATCTACAAGCCCAAGTAAGTTAATTAAGTATGATTTGAATGAGGATAAGATTGAAGAGCTTATATCTCCTCATCTTGGTGATTTAAATCCTGATTTCTTTGTAGCAGACGATTATGTTGAATATCAATCAACAGATAATCTAACTATAGGTGCTGTACTTTACAAACCAAAAAATATCGAAATGGGAAAGAAATTACCAGCACTAGTACAAGTACATGGTGGTCCAACTAGTCAATATTTCCGAAACTTCAGTATGTTTGATCAGATACTTGTCAACAATGGTTTCGTTATTCTCAAACCTAATTTTCGCGGTTCAACAGGATATGGTAGAGATTTTCAAGACTTAAACGTCCAAGATATAGGTGGTGGCGATTTCGAGGATGTTGTTGCTGGTGCTGATTATCTTAAAACCCTAGATTATGTTGATTCTAGTAGAATAGGTATCTTTGGTGGTTCATATGGTGGATATATGACCTTTTGGGCTACTGTAAAGAAACCAGACATTTGGAAAGCTGGTGCAGCAAGCGTTGGTATAACAGATTGGAAGCAGCTATATGACGAAAGCATGCCTCATTTCAAATACTATCTTCATATGATGTTTGGAAAACCTGATGAAAAAGGGGATCTTTACAAGGAACGCTCTCCAATTCATTTTGTAGAAAATCTAAAGACACCTCTACTAATTGTTCATGGGACTCATGATCCACGCTGTCCAATAACCCAAGCAAGAATCTATAAAGACAAAATGTTGGAGCTAGGTTGGAAAGAAGGATCTGAAGGAGAAAAAACCTTTGAGTTTGTAGAACATACCGATATTGGTCACGGTGGTTTCACTGATCAAGAGTTCCGAATTCGTTCATTCAAGACAATATTAGATTTCTTTAAAAGAAGATTATAACTAGGGGAACCTCCTTCAATCGTTTTTTTAATCTGTTTGAGTAGTAAGGGAATCTGTTCTAGTTTTAACAATCTTTTCTTCCCACAACCTTCTCATTTCTGCACTTGTTTTTAATAAATCATCCAATTTGCCTTGAGCATCTATTTTTCCATCTTTCAATACAATAACATTATCAGCTCTTCGAAGTGCGATGGGTCGGTGAGAAACAGCTAAACAAGTTGATACTCCACTTCTGTCAAAAACTCTTTTCCAGAGTTTTTGTTCTGTTTCAACATCAAGGGCACTTGATAGATCATCAAAAATATAAATCTCTGAATCTCTTGCAAACATTCTTGCTGCTGCTAATCGTTGTCTTTGACCCCCTGATAGTTTGACACCCTTTGGGCCAATTAGCGTATCCAAACCTTTCTCGAAATCTAAAACTTCCTTTTCAATTACTGCCAGTTTCAAAGAATCTTCAATATCGACAGATTCCTCAGGTAATCCCATTAGTATATTATCTTTAACTGTCTCACTAAAGAGATGTGGAACTTGTGATGTAAAAGCTGTTATTGGTGGCACAAAGAATTCATCTGGTTTTTCGACCTCCTCCCCATTCCACAGTAGCACTCCATCATCCTTTGGTAGTAAACCAATTAAAGTTCGTAGGAGAGTAGTTTTCCCCGAACCTATTCTACCTGTGATTACTGTAAATGATCCTTTAGCTATTGAAAGACTAACATCCTTGATACCTTTGTCTGAATCTGGATAGGTATAAGATAGATTCTTTACCTCAAAATTCACCAATTTATTTTCTTCTGCGATATTCAACGCTTGTATTTTTGGATATGTTTCTTTGATATAGATTGGACCATGCTTAACCAAATTAAATTCTGTTATTTCAGGATCTTCACTTTTTATTAGCTTAAACATCCTCTCAAGTGAAACTTTAGTACGGACGTATCTGGGGACCATGTCTCCCATGTCCCAGATGAATTCTCCAAGTTCTCCTAATAACACAACAAAAAATGCTAAATCACCTACTGAAAACAAATCACTTTGCATATTATTTCCAACAAGCAACAGTATGGTACCTATTCCCAAATAGACTGTAACATAGTAAATGGAGTGAATTAAACGATGGAAGAATTCATCTTTTACTTCAGCTATTTTTCTCTTTCTATTAATCTCACCAAAATAATCTAGTACATGATCTTCAGCTGTTGCAACCTTAATTGATTGGACTGATCTGAAGATTTCTCCGATTGTTCGTGTTACTGCACCTGCAGCTTTTCGACGATCTTTTCTTAGCCTTGTAAAAATTGGTCTTGTGAAGAAAACCAATATCATCATAAACAGAAATGGAATACTTACAAATGCTGTTACCTTCCAGTTGATATCTCCCATAAGATAGAAGGATATTCCTGTAAAGACACCTAAGCTAAAGAAGGATGTAAGGTGATACACAAACCACATAACCTCGTCTATATCTCCTCTGAATCTGGAAACAGCTTCTCCTGGTGAATCAGGAAGTGCAACAGCTCCTGGTTTCTTGAAAATTCCAAGTAACATATTTCTCCTAATTAGTACTCTACTAGCTAGAATGAAGACCCACATTGTGAAAATGAAAACAAAATCTCCAACAAGTCGCATAGTTAGGGTTAGAGGAAGAACTAGAAGTACTAAAACCCAGATGTTGACACCTATATTCCAACCTGCTACCCCCTCTAGTTTGTTGAAAATCTCTCGAGCTATTATAGCTGCTGCTAAGGGTTGAAGGAAGAACAATATATCTGAGAGAAAACCTGCAAAAACCAATCCTGGTTTATAACGCAACATTCTCCAAGATAACCTTAACACTTTCATTTCAACAACTCCTCAATTTCTCCAGTTTGTAGCAGCTGATAGAATTTTGATTTAGTATCATTTGCTAGTTCCTCTCTTTTTCCGTATTCGATTATTTTCCCTTTATCGATAATCAGAACATCATCAACTTTTTCCAGAGTTGCTAGCCGATGGGCGATCAATATGCCTGTTCTATTAATAAGCAATTTTTCTATTGCTTGGTCAAGTAAATGCTCTGTAGCAGGATCTAATCTTGATGAAGCTTCATCTAAGACAACTAAATTTGGGCTCTTAATGAATACTCTAGCTAAAGCTAACAGTTGAGCTTCACCTGCAGAAATTCCTTGCTCACTAGATGAAATAATTGTGTCTAAACCTTCCGGGAGCTTCTCCAACCAATTTCCTAGACCAATATCAAGCAGAATTGCTTCTATGCGAATATCTGGTATTCTATTATCAAATAATGTTACATTTTCTCTAACCGAAGCTTGGAACAACTCCACATTTTGTGTCACATAAGAGACTTTATCCCTTAAGTCCAGAAGTGATAACTCAGCAATTTTTGTATCATTTAATTTAATATTTCCATCACTTTGTTTAGTATCATATAATCTAAAGATAAGTCTGGAAATTGTTGTTTTTCCACTACCTGTGTGTCCAACAATCCCCAATGTTTGTCCAGGTTCAAGTTTGAAAGAAATATTACTAAGAACATAATCATCTTCATTATAGGCAAAACTTAGATTATCAAATTCAATAGCTATGGGACCAGGAGATATTTTTTCTTTACCAATATCTTGAATCTTTGTTTCAATCTCAAACAATTTATTGATTCTGTCAATCGATGCCCCTGCTCTTTGAAGATCTTGCATCTGTCTTGTAATAACAAATATGGGTCGAAGCAATATTCCCGCAAATATTTGAATTAGGAATACTGTACCTAATGATATCACACCAGTTTTAACCAAAGGAATACTTGGAGCGAAAATCAGTGTATTGATGATAGCGATAACTACCCATATAGCCATTACAAAGACTTGACCTCGAAATAAAGCTCTGCGAAAAGCTTTGAAATCATTTCTAGATGCATCATGAAACTTACGCATGACATTTTTCACACCTGCATTAGCACGGATGTCTTCTATTGCACTCAAGCTTTCTTCTATGGTTCCATACATGTCTGCGCTTGTTTGTCTTTGATTTTCCCAGGCTTTAACTGAAAAGTTTCTAAGAACGTACATTACAATTATTGCTAAAATTGTGAAGGCTGTAAATGAAATTCCTATTATCCAATGTTTAGTGTATAATACTGCAAGAGATCCTATGATTACGAGTAAAGAAGTAACTAACTGAACAGAGAATTGTGACAAGAAAGTAGCTAAGGTGTTTACATCACCATCAATTCTTTCAA
>JAGLOH010000080.1 GCA_023139025.1 Candidatus Heimdallarchaeota archaeon
AAGATTAGCTAGACAAAAAATGAAGCTTACTCAGAAAGAAGTTTCAATTCAAACTAAAATATCTGTAGCTGAATTACAAAGTCTTGAAACTAGCAAGATGAGACCATCAGATGATTTAATTGGTAGATTAGAAAAATTCTATAATATTAAAATGACCGAGGAAATTCAAGCTTACGGCTCAAAAGACCAAAAAAAGGGTTCAACATTTCAAACCCTAGGTGATATAGTAGTAATTAAAAAGAAGAAGGATGAGGAGGAGTAATTTTCTCTTTAGCTCTCATGAAAATGAAATAACTTCTATTTTTGATGAGAGATCACTAATTATTGCTTCTGCTTCTTTCAGAGGAAGTTTAATTGTATAAAGCCTCTTCTTTGTTCTGAATTTAAGCTTGATATCGCTTTTATGACGTTTTGTTCTCAATTCACCTTTTTGGTCTATAGTTAGCTGAATAATTTCTTCTAATCTATCTTTAGTTATTTCGTTAGGCATTTGCAGTCAAGTTGTGTCACTTAAATTTTCTTAAAAAAGTTTTGATATAAGGTTTTTACTGAATTTCAATAAAATATAAAAAATGAACAAGATTCTTTATTATAGAGAAAGATGGAAAACTCAAGTATTCCTACAAAAGATCAGTGCATGTATATCTTGAAAAAATACAAGACTCCAAACACTATAATTCAACACTGTTTAACTGTTACAGGTATTGTTGAAGAGTTCTGTTTGAAGATTCCACAAGTTAACAGAAAAATCGCTATTGCTGGGGCTATGTTACATGACATCGGTAGAACTATTACTCATTCTATTTCTCATGCAATAAATGGTGTTAAAATTCTAGAAAAAGAGAATATTGATTCGAGAATCATTGCAATAGTCAGGAACCACATTGGAACAGGAATAGTCAAAGAGGAAGCAATAAAACTAGGATTACCCCTAGAAGATTACATCCCTGAAACACTAGAAGAAGAAATTGTTTCATATTCTGATAATCTTACATCAGGTAACGATCAATGCTCTTTTGAGGAGACGCTTGATCACTTTATTCAAAAATTTGGAAAAGAATCTCCCATAATTAAAGGATTTTTCAGACAAAAGAAATTGCTTGACAGTTTAATAAAATTAAATAAAATATAAAAAGATGGATATTCTCAAATATATCCAGTTGTTATTCTGGCAGTTGTTTCTTTATCTCCGGTGATTTTCTTAATAGCATCAACGAAATCTTGATTTACAACGTGATCTCTCTCTGCACGTATAGCAAACATACCTGCCTCTGTACAGATGTTTTTGACGTCAGCTCCACTGCCACCTTCTGTCATTTGAACTAAATATTCTATATCAACATCTCCTTTAAGATTCATCCCTTTAGTGTGAATCTTGAATATTATAGTTCTACTTTCTGCATTAGGAAGGGGGGTTTCTATTATTCTATCAAATCTACCAGGTCTTAACATTGCGGAATCTAAAATATCTATCCTGTTAGTGGCTGCAATAATTTTAACGTCTCCCCTAGCATTGAAACCATCTAATTCTGAAAGAAGTTGCATTAAGGTTCTCTGAACCTCTCTATCACCGCTAGTAGCTAGGTCTATTCTCCTACTTCCTATTGCATCCAATTCATCAATAAATAGAATGCTTGGAGCATTTTCCCTAGCAAATTCGAAAATTTCTCTTACTAACCTTGCACCGTCACCAATGAATTTTTGCACAAGCTCACTCCCTATCAATCGGATGAAAGAAGCTTGAGTTTCGTTAGCAACTGCTTTAGCCAGTAAAGTTTTTCCAGTCCCAGGAGGTCCATGTAAAAGCACTCCTTTTGGAGGATCTATACCTATTTTCTCAAATAACTCTGGCTTCAACAGAGGTAATTCAACTGTTTCTATAATCTCTTGTATCTGAGCATCTAAACCACCAATATCCACATATCTTTCAGCTGGTTTTTCGATGAGCTCCATCTTTTGAACCATGGGATCATATGAAGCAGGCAAGGCATTTACAATAGCAAAAGTTCTTTGATTTAGTGCAACACGAGTATCGGGTTTCAGATTGTTTATATCAACTTGACGTGAGATTGATACGACAAGATTTGGACCTGTTGTGCTTCTAACTACAGCTGTTTTGTTATCAAGTGTTTCCACGATATAACCCATAAAAAGTGGAGGAGATCTTAACCTTTCAAGTTCTACTTTCAGATTGTTTACTTCTCGTTGAAGTCTCAATCTTTCGCTTTCTACCATCTGTTTTTCTGTTTCTAACTGTCTTGCTTGTCTTTCTAAGTGATGAGCATATGAAATTAAATAAGCGGGATCATTTTGATCTGGTTCAGAACTTTCTTTTGACAGTCTTAGCACCCTCGGTATTTCTCAATATTTTCTTATCTAAATAAATATAAAAGTCTATATATATTATACTTTACTTATTGTTTTGATTCATTAATTAATTGTTTCGTTAAGTATTTTATCTTCTGCGAAAAATCTACTAAGCAACCAAATCAGCAACTTTAAGTGTATTTCAAATTAACTATCAGTATGAAACTAGCTGTACTCCGATTATCACACAGAGTTGTAAGAGACAAGAGAATCTCTACACATTTGGCATTAACAGCTAGAGCTTTTGGAGCATCTGAATTTTTCTACACAGGAGACCATGATACACATGTGGAAGACACTATTCAGAAAATACAGCAAGAATGGGGGGGAAATTTATCCGCAACACATATTGGAAAACCTTGGAATTTCTTGAAAGATTGGAAAAAACAAGGTGGGATTGTGATTCATCTAACGATGTATGGTATTGAACTATCTGATGAATTACAGGAAATTCAAGATTTGGAGAAGGAGGAAATTCTAGTTGTGGTTGGCGGAGTTAAAGTTCCAGGTCAAGTTTTCGAACTCGCAGATTATAATGTAGCAATTGGTAATCAACCACATAGTGAAGTTGCAGCACTTGCAGTTTTTCTAGATAGGATTACAGAAGGAAAAGCAAGAAAACAAAAGTTCCAAGATGCAAATTATGAAATTGTTCCTATGGAAAAGGGGAAGCAGGCCAAGAAAATTTAAGGTGATAAAATATGCAAAAAATAATTACTCTTGAAAAAACCTACATTGTTGCTAAACATAGTTCAGAAAAAGCTTTTACTTACATACTAAACAAAGAGTTCGAGAATTTAGATGTAGAAGTCAAGGGAATAAGTTTCACTAAGGAAAGATATGCCGAAGTTACAATAGAAGGGGAAGATGAGGAAATAGCCAAAAACATCTTGATAAGAAATTATGGAACAACTCAAAGCATTGGAGATTTGCAAGAAGGAGATATTATTTATGGTAGATTTAGAGAGGTAGGGGAAGTTAAGTTTGGTTTGTTCATAGACTGTGGTATAACAAGCACAACCCAAAGTATAGATGCTCTTTATCCACTTTATGAGATGAGAAATCAATTGGCTCAAGGTAAAAAAGTCCCTCTGACCAATATGGTTAGGGCTTATGGTTTCACAGATAATTTACCAATGTTTTTTGAAGTAATAAAGAAACAGATTATAGGATCTAAAGTTTGGGTCAAGCTTACTGATGAATCACTCAAATGGCTGAAAAGTACATTGAAGGAAAAGAAAGAGGCTTTAATTATCTGTGGAACTACAAGAAGAATGATAAAGCAAGCCCTTATCGGTTCAAATCATGCAGAAGACATCGAAGTAATAGAAAGAATAGGTTTACTTGAATATAGATTAATTTGTAAAAGAGGAACTAGAGCAGATGGTTTGATCCCTGAATTAGGGTATCTCTTAGGAAGAGCAAAGATTGGAGCTCAAGTCCCTAAAAGGGTAAAAGAATTAACTAAAGTCCAAGAAAAGGCGGAAGGTTGAGAATTAGAAAACCACTTTAATTCATCAGAAAACAATTTTATGCACTCTATAGGTAATCTATAAAAATTCAAATTTTCATTTGATACTATGAATATGGAAGAAATATCTGAGATTCTGAAGGAAGAAGTGATTAAAAACCATCCAGAAATTGCAATAATTGCCATTTATGGATCAGCAGCGCGTGGTCAACAAACAGAATTTTCAGATCTTGATATGTATGCTGTACTTGATAATGAAGAAAAAAAATTTGAAATTCATTTCGTTTTAAATAACCAAACAGCAGAGTTTTGGTGTATATCTTGGGAATGGATTGAAAAGATAGTTACTGCTGAAAGTGGATATGGTGCGATCATTTTTCCTGTAGCTGCTGATATATTCGTAAATAACAAGATAATTTATGCTAGGTCTGAAGAAGATAAAATTCGCTTTAAGAAACTATCAAATCAAGCTAGTATTGGAGAGAGAAAGCAGCTTCAGATAGCCTCTAATAATTTTTATGAGATCTTTAAATTGATTGAAAAATTAGAAAATGCAAAAGAGAAAGATGATTTATTAACTGCCAGGTGGGCAGTATGGAATTTCATTAATGGAACTGTTTGTATTCTTGGTTTCATAAATAACAAGAGATATACAAAAAACTGGGGGTCAAATTTGCATGAAGTGTTTAAGCTTGATATATTACCAGGCTCTTATAGAGAGGACATATTAATTCTCGCTACTTCTAATGATTTCAATGAGTTAATTTCTTCTGGAAAAAGGATAATTAGACAACTTAGAACAGTTCTTTATTCAAAGAGAGAAGACATTTTAGTTGATTACGATGAACAGATTAAAAGCTTAGCTGAGAGTTATGTTGGCATCAAATCTTATCTAAACAAAATCCTATCCGCATGTGCTAAGAAGGATATTCTTGCTGCAAGCTATGCTGCAACAGAGCTTCAGTTATGCATTGCAGATGAAATAGAGAAAACAGAAAGTAGAAGATCCGTTGATAGTATTAGTTTTAATACCTACCAAGAAGTAAAGAACACATATGAAATGCTTAAACTTCCAGATTTAAGCCAAAGTATAACAGAAAAGGATTTTGAAAAATTAAGGGATGATGTCGAAACATTAGATAAAATGCTTGTTAGTTACTTAAAAGAAAAAGATGTGGAACTAAAAATATTCGATGATGTTTCTGAAATTAGAGGATATGCAAGAACTAAGTAACTAATCTTCTTTCAATTGACCAAGGTACAGTTTTCTAAATTTGTTAACTTTAGGTTCAATTACGACTCTACAGTATGGTTGTGATGCATTAAGTTTGAAGTAGTTTTGATGATATTCCTTAGCCTTGTAGAATTTATCAAAGGAAGTTAACTCTGTAACTATTGAATTACTCCATTTTTTGGACCTATCTAATTTTGTAATTATCTCTTGAGCAATTTCTCTTTGTTCCTCTGAATGATAGAATATTACAGATCTGTATTGTGAACCAACATCATTACCTTGTCGATTTAATGTGGTGGGGTTATGGACTGTAAAGAAAATTTCTAGAATTTCTTTGAACGAAATTATCTCTGGATTGAATTTTATTTGAACAACTTCTGCATGACCTGTTGACCCCGAGCAAACCTGGTCATATGTGGGATTATCAATTTTACCTCCAGAATAACCTGATTCAGCTAGTTGAATACCTTTTAATTCACTGAAGACAGCCTCTATACACCAGAAGCACCCTCCACCTAGAGTAGTTGTTTTCAGATTTATTTCGTTTGTCATTTTATTTTTCCTTCTAGCAGATTATAGCTGTTTTGAAATTAATTAAAGGCTAGCATGGATCAAAAATAGGCTGAAAATGGTGGGGCAGAGCGGAGTTGAACCGCTGACCTCCTCGGTGTAAGCGAGGTATCATAACCAGGCTAGATCACTGCCCCCTTGTTTTGTTGGTTACATTTCTTCTGCTAGCTGTTTTCATTTTAAACTTTTGGTTAATTAGTTTTACTTTCTGCTGCTACTCTTACGATTTACTTATATATTTCTCCGTATAGATTTGAAGATGGAGAAAGCCCGATGTCTGACACTGAGGAACTTACCTTAAAGCTTAAAGCTCTTGGTTTAACTCAATATGAGGTTAAAACTTTGATCACTTTAGTAGCTCTTTCATCTTCTACTGCAGAAGAGATTCACAAACAGACAGACATCCCCACACCAAGAATTTATGACACTATTGACAGCTTAGAGAAAAAAGGATTGGTTCGAACAATATCAGGGAGACCCAAGCGTTTTGAAGTAATTACTCTAAAGAATGGATTGGATAACCTTCTAAGATTTAAGGAGCAAGAATATCACGATGAACTTGATAAGATGGCAACAGTTTCACAGGAAATCATATCTCTTTTAAGTGATCCAGAGTATCAATCAAAATTAATTATCAAACCAGATGAACTACTTGAAGCATACTCTTCTCTGGAAGAGATGCAACTAAAGACTAAGGATATTATTAGAAAAGGAGAGAAAGAGATATCGATTTTTACTAATGTCTTCTATTGGTATAATGATGTTAAAAAAGAAATCAAAGATGCACTAGATAAAGGAATTAAAGTTAGAGTCATAATGAGTATAGACGATTCCAAATCAAAAGATGTTGCAAGAAATCTTCTAGTTTTAGGTGCTCAAGTAAGAAGTATTACAGAAGGAAATGTTCTAGCTCGTGGTACTTTAGTAGATGAAGAACAAGTTGTCTTTGTTATTTGGGTTTCTCCAGTTAAACATGAGAAGTATGTTTATCGTCCCCACTTCTCCTCTAACTCTGGAATCATTGAGATTTTTTCCAATAATTTTGAACATTTGTGGGCAAAGGGTAAGGAAATTTCCTTTGAATAATCTTTTTGGAAGTAAAAATTATGATTGATTTGGACGAACAAAACCGCATTATTGAAATTGATAAATCTAATCAACTTCAAATTCTTGAGAAGTGGTCATCTCTGTTTAAAGAGGCTCGAGAGAATAGTTTAAAGACAGTTATTCCTGAAAAAATATGTTGGAAAGATAAGAGTATAAAATATGGTGAGCCTTCCAATATAGTAGTTTGTGGAATGGGGGGTTCAGCTATTGCAGGCGATTATTTATCCTGTTTATTAAAAAACGAACTCAAAATTCCAATTTTAGTTAATAGAGACTATTACTTACCTGCCTTCAGTAACAGTTCTACCTTGATTATATGTGTTAGTTATTCGGGGAACACAGAAGAAACTCTCTCTTGTTTCAAAGACGCACTTACTAAAGGCACAATGATTATAACAATCTCCTCAGGGGGGCTTTTGGAAAAACTTTCTAAGAAGAGTAATGTACCTCACATAAAAATACGAGAGGGGATACCACCTAGAACAGGTTTACCCTTAATCTACACGTCTCTTCTTACAATATTAGAAAAATTCAAACTTATCGAAGATATGAGCAATGATTTTGAGGAAACAGAGAAAATATTAGCAGAATTATCTATAGAATATTCGCCTGAAAAAAAGACGGAAAGAAATTTCGCAAAGAAGATTGCTTATGGATTATACAATAAACTACCCCTATTCGTAGGGCATACTATCTATTCTCCTGTATCCTATAGAGCTAAATCAGAACTAAACGAAAATAGCAAGGTAATGGCAATTAATGAAGAGGTTCCAGAACAGAATCATAATGGTATCGTTGCTTGGGATAATCCTAATATTGTGTTAAACAATGTAGCAGTAATCTTAATTAGAGATAAAAAAGAACCAAACCCCATTAAAGTCAGAATGGAACAATTAAAGAAAATAATCGAACAAAAAACAGAAAAAGTTCTAGAATTATATCCAAAAGGAGAATCTAAATTAGCTAAACAAATTAGTTTAACCTACCTAATTGATATAACAAGTATATACCTTGCAGTACTATACGAAGTTGATCCATCTATTACTCCAAGTATTGATAATCTAAAGGGAGTGCTAAAAAAGAAACTTAATCTACAGGATAAAATTGAAAAGGAATTTGAGTAAACTGCTTAAACCTTCCTTTTACAAATTATCAAATAGAAAGTTTTAATAAGGAAATCATTTTTACTTATTTAGAGTAAAAACCAGTGAAATACTTTAAGTGTTGCTTATGTGTGGAATTGTCGGGATTGTTCAAAAGCAAGAAACAAAGATAGGAAAGACCATTATCGAAGCTTTAACCAAACTGGAATATAGGGGATATGATAGTGTAGGTATCGCATCTATTCTCGATAATAAGGTTTTGATAACCAAGGATCAAGGAAAAATATCAGAAGTAACAGAAAGGATTGATATCAATAAGATAAAGGGAAAAATTGCCATAGGTCATACACGCTGGGCAACTC
>JAGLOH010000081.1 GCA_023139025.1 Candidatus Heimdallarchaeota archaeon
AGATTCACTAATCTCCTTATCTTTGCTTACGTCCGACATCCAGTATCTTTAGGTATGATGCTTATTTCAATATCAATGATATTCTATATTCATTCATTGTTATCGAATTTACTTGCTGGTGTTGCTTTTTTGGTTTTCATGTTTTCATCGTTTGAAAAAGATACTTTTTTCAAAGAGCTGTATGGATATCCATACAAAGTATATTCAAAAACAGTTCCAAGATTCAACTTTGTTCATGGATTGATTAAAGCGCTTATTGCGAGCAAAAAAGTTCAAGATGAGAGTAGAAGTGATCTTTTAGATTCATAAGAAGAGGTTACTTGGACTATTCTTAATCTACTTAATTATATCTGTAAGTATAGCTGGGCATATGTCGGTTATACCATCAATTGTTTCTATTTTGGACATAAAAGAAGCTAATTTATCATCATCTTCAAACCAACATTCAAGCATGATCATATGATCGCCATTTGAGGAATAAATTCTTAAGATATCTGAATCTCGTTTTAGTTTTTGGATCGTGGATATATATCTTTGTGGTGTTGTATCAATACCTATTAAGACCTTAATTCCATATCCAAGCTTTCTAGGATTTATCTCAACTGTGTAACCCTCTATGATACCTTCGTTTTCCATACGTTTAACTCGTTTTCGTATTGCAGTTTCAGTAACCTCTAACTCTTTAGCAATTTCAACAAAAGTTCTTCGTCCATCGTTTATAAGAATCTTGATGATATCTACGTCTGTAATCTTATTTTTGAGATTTGTATGGTTTGATAATCGAACCATAATGTTTTGATATTCGGAAATATTTATAAAAAGCTATTCCTTCAACAAAATGGTGATAAAATGTCACTTAAAGAGTATGAAGAAACTGGAAAAATCCCATTAATTAATACACGATTTCCTAAAATGGTTGTAAATACAACACATGGTATGAAAAAATTACCGGGTGATTATGAGGGTAAATGGCTTATTCTTTTCAGTCATCCTGCTGATTACACACCTGTTTGTACCACAGAATTTGTTTCTTTCCAGAAACATTTTGATGAATTTCAAGCAATGAATGTTGAACTACTAGGTCTAAGCATTGATCAAGTATATAGTCACATTAAATGGATGGATTGGATTAAGGAAAATCTGGATGTAGAAATTAAATTTCCTATAATTGCAGATCATGGGGAAGTGGCAAGACAATTAGGAATGTTACATGCAAAAGGCAGTAATACAGTTCGTGCTGTTTTTATTATTGATACTAAGATGATTATTAGAGCAATACTTTACTATCCTTCAGAACTTGGACGAAATATGAAAGAAATAATTCGTATGATTAAAGCATTGAAAATAGCAACTAAGCACGATGTTGCCATGCCTGCTAATTGGCCTCAGAACGAACTTTTTGGGGATGATGTTATTGTTCCTCCTGCTGGTGACGTAGAAACAGCTAAGAAAAGATTGGAAGATAATTCTATAACCTGTCTTGATTGGTGGCTATGCCATAAAAAGAATCCTGAATAGACAATCTATTCTCTTTTTCTTCTTTTTTAAGAAGATACTAATATTTCTTAAGGAAATGCATATAATTCCCTAATATATTTCCACTCATGACTAAAATAGAATACATTCAAATCAAAGATGATCCAAAGATTGAAGTGCGAGTGGCTAAATTCTATACAAAAAATGAGAAATATAAATCTCGTCATATAATAGTTATTCCAGGTTGGTTAAACACAATTGATGAATTTAATAAAATGGCTATAAATCTTTCAAATTATGGTAATATCTATATCTATGAGCCAAGAGGTTATGGAAAATCTAAAACACCTCATAAAAAAGGAATTTTCACTCCTGATGCATATAATAAAGAGCTAGGAACCATAATTAAAGCTCTTAAATTAAATGAGAAAGAGTTCATACTTTTTGGAAGCTGTTCAGGGGCTTCTCAAGTATTCAATTACTATATAAATGAAAATGGCCTAAAACCAGATTTGATTGCTGCAATTAGCCCTCAGGAAAAATATAAAACTCCCTTTTGGTTACCTGCTTTAGGTTTGTTACCCTCCTTTATTATGAGTTTTTTCCAAAAAATGATTATTTTCTTCTTGAATTTAATGCTGAAATTCAAAAAACCAGAAGAAACACAAAATGTGAGATGGGCTGCAAAACAGTTGAAAGAGAATGATGCATGGTGTCTTCGAAGATATGTATTTGAGTTTGTAATCAACTATTCTGTTCAAGGAAGACTAAATGAAATAGAAATTCCTATGTTAATGTTTGTGGGAGAAGAAGATTATTTCGTTGATCCTGAAACTTCCAAGAAGTTCCTAAACAATGAGAACTCAAAAATTGTTGAATTAAAAACTGATTTCCATAGAATTCATATGGGTAATGAAGAAATAATGGCAGAGGAATTTAACGACTTCCTACAGGAACTGGGTAGATAGAGTATTTTCAAAGCTTTATTCTAAAGAAGGAAGCAAAGAAACAATAATTGTACCCATTCCAGTGTTACTTCCTATAATAGGAGATGCAGAAGTTATGAAGTCTCTATTAATATTTCTAGCTTTCTTTAGTTTTTCTGAGATAAATTGGGCTCCTTTAAAATTCTCAACATGAGAAATCACTAAATCATACTTGATGTTCTCGTCTGTTCCTTTTATAGCAAGTTTCAGTAATTTCCTCAGCATGCCTTTCTTACTGAAAAATACAGGTATTGTTGATACTAGTTTTCCTGGTCTCTCCATTTGAGCAATGGGTTTAACACCTATTATTTTAGTTAAGTAAAGAATTGATTTTGATTTAATTCTTCCTGATTTATAGATATTATCCATCGTATGAAATCCAACATTAAGATAATATTTTGTCTTTAGATCTTCTATAATTTCAATTATTTCTTCAACGGTTTTTCCCTTTTGAGCCAATTCGGAAATGTAGAGAGCCATTAAACCTTGAACACCAGAGGCTGATTCTGTATTTATTAGTGTTGCATTTTCCTTAAATCTCCTAATTGCAAGTCTATAAGCAGAAAATGTTGAACCGCTAAGCTCTGCTGCAACAGAAATACAGAAAACATGGTCATACTTTTTATTTATAAGACTTTCATCAATCAAATTTAGAAAATCAATAGCTTCTGGATTAGCAGATGAAGGTAGAGAATCAGATTTTTTTAGATATTTATAAAAATCCTCAAATGATATATCAACTCCAAGTTTCACTGATTTATCTTCAAGAATGACAATATGTGGCACAGAGGATATATTATGTTCTTTCATTATTTCATCCGGTAAATCGGCAGCTGAATCAGTTATTACTTTTATTTTCAATAGACTCAGCCAGAAGTTAAACAGTAATGTAAAAAACCTTTTGGGAAAAACAAATCTATAATTGACCAAATAGAATTCTGAAAACTTATAATAGATGAGGAGAAATAACAAAATGTTCGCGATGAATACAAAGGATATCATTGATAGTGCAATGGCTAAAATTAAAGCTGATGTAATCTTACGAGGAGGAAAATATGTTAATGTGTTTACTAGAGAACTTCTTGAAGGAGATATCGTTGTCACGAGAGGGAAAATTGTTCATGTAGGTCTTCAAACTAATGAATTTGAAGACGAGAATACAAACATTATAGATGTAAATGGAAAAATTATTTGTCCTGGTTTGATAGAATCACACATACATATAGAATCTTCGATGCTAACTTTAACTGAATTTACTAAACTGGTAATAACTCATGGAACAACAGCTGCTGTCATAGATCCTCATGAAATAGCAAATGTTACAGGAGTAGAAGGATTAAATGTTTTACTGGATGAAGTTAAACAGCAGAAAATAAGGTATTTTGTTGAAGCTCCTTCTTGTGTGCCATCTCTTCCTGGATTTGAAACTTCTGGTAGTGAAATAACCGCAAAGGATATTGAAGAATTAATGAATAGAGATGAGATTTTTGCTTTAGCTGAAATGATGAATTATCCTGGAGTTTACCTTGGTTTTGATGAAGTTATTAGTAAAATTGAAGCAGCTAAAGAAGCTAATAAAATGATAGAAGGTCACGCTCCTCTGCTTTCAGGAAAGGAACTTCAAGCTTACATAGCATCTGGAATATGTTCAGATCATGAAGCATCATCGATTGATGAAGCTTTAGAAAAACTTCGTCTAGGAATGAAACTTCAAATAAGAGAGGGTTCATTTGCCAAAGATTTGGTTAATATAATCTATAAATTAAAAGATTATAAAATAGATACTCGAAATATTCTAATTTCAACTGATGATAGAAATCCAATAGATTTACTACAAAAAGGCCATCTTGATTATACTTATCACCTTCTAATTAATACTGGAATTGATCCTCTGGAAGCTATTCAGATGCTAACAATAAATCCTGCTAATCATCTTAAAGTAGATGATGAAATTGGCAGTTTGGGACCTGGAAAGAATGCAGACTTGATTGTGGTAGATAATTTACAAGAATTCAATGTTGAACTAGTACTAATTGCTGGAGAAATTGTGGTAGAAGATGGAAGAATTGATTATGATTTTGAAAAACCCAGTTACCCAAATTTCATTCTAGACACACTAACAAAACTTCAAGTTCCAGAAATTGACGATTTAAAACTAAAAATAGCTGATGTAAAAACTGTTAATGTGAAAGTAATTTCTTTAAATGAACACTCCCTAATAACAGACCATACAAAGCACACTTTGAAAGTTGAAAATGGTGTAATTCTTCCCGACTTAGAAAATGACGTTTTACCAATCGTTGTTATAAACAGACACTCCGCTGAGCAAAAAATCGGTAAAGGTTATGTTAAAGGATTGGGAATTAAAGGAGGTGCTATAGCTAGTACTGTTGCACATGATTGTCATCAATTAATATGTGTGGGAACAGATTATCCTTCTATGTTGAAAGCTATTGAAGCTATTAAAGAATCAAAGGGTGGACAAGTGGTTGTCTTTAAGGAAAAAATTACTGTTCTTCCTCTAGAATTTGCTGGAATAATGAGTACTAGACCTTTTGAGGAAGTTGTTTCAAAGACTCAACAGTTGCACAAATCTTTAGAAGATTTGAAAACAACAATTTCTGATCCATTTATGGCACTTGCGTTCGTATCCTTACCAGTAATTCCACATTTAAAAATTACAGATCATGGGTTGATAGATGTAGATATAATGACCAAAGTTTCAGTAATTGAAGATTAAATCTTTAAATTCCCATTCATAACATTTTTAATTTCTCTGAATTTTATTTGATTCATGACAGAATTACTTTTCCAACAAGATTCCTATCTAAAAGAATTTGAAGCAAAAATCATTGAAATCATTGAGGATTCAGTAATATTAGATAGAACAGCTTTTGCTCCAAAAGGTGGGGGTTTGACTTCAGATCTTGGAACTTTATCATTTAATGATGGAAAGCAACTGGATGTTATTGAAGTTACTTCCAAAGGTGGGAAGATCTATCACAAGCTTTCATCAAATCCAGAAAACAAATATAGTGGAACATTAGTAAAGGGCATTTTAGATTGGGAGAGAAGGTACAAACAGATGAGGTTACATACAGTCTTACACTCAATTTCTAGCATTCTGTATAAAAAATATGGCACAACTGTTACAGGCGGTAATATTACTCCTGAGAAGAGTAGGGTAGATTTTGATATTGATCATTTAAGGCAAGAACGAATTCAAGAAATTGAAACTAAAGTGAAGAAGATAATAGATAGTGATCATAAAGTATCTGTATCATTCTTAGAAAGAGAAGAAGCTCTGAAAGACCCGGACTTAATTAGAACAAAAGTTAATCTAATTCCTGAGAATGTGAAGATTTTACGAATAGTTGATATTGAAAATATTGATCGCCAAGCTGATGGAGGAGTTCATGTGAAAAGTACAAAGGAAATAGGTTCATTTGTACCTTTGAAAACTGAAAATAGAGGAAAGGACAAGAAGCGATTATACTTCACTGTTAAACCCTGATTATTTTCTCTAATATTTTTTCTGTAGGATTAACCAATAAAGTTAATAATGTGTCCTATTCACGATAAAACAAATATACTAGTAAATTAAGTGATATTTATGAAATTGGGCAGACTCGTCGGTTTATTTACTGTTCTCATAGTTTTAAGTTCTTCTTCTATCAATATGTGGACAGCTTCAGCTCTCTATGATCATATTCAGAATAACGAATATGAATTGGAGGATGATATTACACAATCAATTAATGCTCCTGGAGTTGTCAATATGTCACAATTATATCAATATGAATACCATGATGATATTAAAGGAGCCATGAAGTTCAAATGGAAAGTTGAAACATTAGAAAGAACAGATAATTTCCATCTTGCAGAAGGTGATAAGAAATTGAAGTCAGGCGATAATTTAATCCTCCTCATAGGTACTGCCCCATCTTTACAATTAGATCAACCACATTCCTGGGCTCTGATATATGTTAACGATGTAATGGCAAGATATAGTAATGATGCTGAACATGGTCGAGCTGTTTTCAAGTATGTTCAACCAATTGGAATTGATTACTGGGACAACTTCACTAATGATTATTATAATTCATCAACATTTTTGGACTATTATGAAGCTAATTACAACTATACCGATTTTGCAGTAACTCATTATAATCAAGTATTCTTCTATAATGAAACAAGTTTCGCTGATTATTTAGCTAGATCACCTTATATTAACACAACACAATGGTCTGTACTAGATGATACAGTAGTATATAATAACACAATAACCACTGAAACAAATAATGTTACTCAAATTGTGATAACTTATGACAAAGCAACTGGTTTGACTAATACAATGCACTACAGTGCTTCATTCATAAATGGTACTGGACACTTTGCTGGTGTTAACATGACTTTAATTCGACTTCATGGATGGGGGTTGCCGTATACTATTACAACTTGGGTGGTATGGATTCCCATACTTTTGCTTACAGTTGGATTAATTGTAGCAATCAGGTTACGCGCTTTCCAAAGATTCAAACTCTATTTGGAAGCAAGAAAGATAGCTCAAAAGAAATAAGTTTCCTTTTCTTTTCTTTTAATTTGTTCTCTTAATTGTTAATAGAGCATTTTTGTCCAATTTTACCCGATAACGAAAATGTTATATGTTTCTTTAACAGTTTTTTTCTTCCGAAAGAAAAATAATGGAATTTTAATGTAAAATAACCATGAGTTGATTTTAATGACTACATTAAAAACTAAAAAAATTGATTTAAAAGTAGAGAGAGATTTTGCTCTCATAAGTACAGAAACGCTTAATGAGTTAAAAATAAAGCATTCTGCAAATGTTAAAGTTAAAAGCGATAGCGGAGAAATTATGTGCGAAGTGATTGCTACTGAAGAACTGATTGAACCAGGTTTTGTTGGATTAAAAAGTGAAACACTTGAGCTGCTAAATGTGGGATTAAACAAAAAAGTGAATGTTTTTGTTCGTCGAAGATCTGCATCGATTGAGCATGTTAAGAATAAGACGCGAGGAAGTGTCTGGAAAGAGGGAGAAATACGTTCAATTGTTAATGATATATGTAGTGGTAATTATACTGACTTAGAAATATCCATGTTTACCCTCGCTCAATATTATCTCGGTTTGAATATGGATGAAATTCAATATCTTACAACCTTCATGGCAGAATATGGTACTACACTTAATTTTGAAGAACCAGTTTATGATAAACATTCAATTGGTGGTATTCCAGGAAACAAAGTGAGTCTTGTAATAGTACCAACTGTAGCAGCAGCAGGGCTACTTATACCTAAAACAAGTTCAAGAGCAATAACAAGCCCTTCTGGAACCGCTGATACAATGGAAGTACTTTGTGATGTAAACTTTTCAGCAGATGAGATTTTAGAAATTGCACCTAGAACAAGAGGAATGTTAGTTTGGGGTGGAACACTAGATTTGTCACCTCTGGATGAAATTGTAATTCATAGAGTCGAGCAACCATTAGGGATAGATCCTCATAGTCAGATGCTTGCAAGTATTTTTAGTAAAAAAGTTTCTACTGGAGTGGATCATATGGTTTTAGATATACCTACAGGTATAGGAACTAAAATGCCAACCAAAGAAGATGCGATTGATTATGCCCATGAAGCTACAGAGTTAGGTAGAAGACTTGGAATTCAAATTGAAGCAGCTTTAAGCTACGGAGAACAACCTCTTGGAAAAGCTGTAGGT
>JAGLOH010000082.1 GCA_023139025.1 Candidatus Heimdallarchaeota archaeon
CTGCTCTTGGTTATGATACAATGTTTTTACCAGATAGTAAATTAAAAAGACCAACTAACGGGCCTGTATCAATATTCACTCAAAGTGGAGCTTTTGGTGCTGCTTTCATTGATCAGCTCTCTCGTTTAGGTTCTGGTAAATGGGTTTCCAAATTTATTTCATATGGAAATGCAAGTGACATTAACGAAACTGATTCTTTAGAATATGTTGGACAAGACCATGATACAAAAATGATTATTATCTATTTGGAAGACTTCAAAAACGGCAGAAAATTCATGCAAAAAGCAAGAGAAATATCTCTGAAAAAGCCTATTATGGGAATTAAAGCAAACCGTACTGAAACTGGTGCAAAAGCAGGAGCATCACATACTGCTGCATTATCAGCCAATGATGTAATAGTGGATGACTTACTAAATGACGCTGGTATAATCCGAGTAATAACATGGGATCAATTAGAAGATTGTGTTTTAGTATTTGGAACTCAACCTTTGCCATTAGGAAATAAAGTAGCAATTGTGACAGATGGTGGTGGTGCTGGAGTAATGGCATCAGATATGGTTTCTGATTGTGGTCTTGCACTTGCTAAGTTTTCAGCTGAAGTACAGAAGAAACTTGATGACACTTTTCCATCATTTTATTCAACTGGAAATCCAATTGATATAACTGGTAGTGCAACCGCAGAAGATTATCGAATTGCTTTAGAATCTGTTTATGATGATCCAAATGTAGATTCAATTGTTAACATCTGTATTCCAGTTATACCTGATTTAGATATAGAAGAATACATCAAGATTACAAAAGAATTAGCTAAAAGAAAAGAAAAACCCTTTGTAACAGCTTTAGTTGGAGGTGAAGAAGCAGATTATGCAACTGCAGAATTGTTAAAGGATGATTTGCCTGCATTTGAGAGTCCTGGTAGAGCTGTCAGAGCTTTAGGTATGCTTACTGAATATACTAAATATCTTCAAAAACATGGTGTGGATCCAAGATCTATCAAAATGGAGGACTAAAAATGAGTGAGATAAAAGAAATACTTACAGTTATCCAATCCGAACAGAGGAAAGCTGTTCTAGAACATGAAGCAAAAATGATATTGAGAAAAATGGGAATAATTGTTCCTCCTTCTACTCTAGTGAAAACAAAAGAAGAAGCTATAGAAGTAGCTAGTAAATTTGGATATCCTGTAGTTATGAAGTTGATGTCGGTTGAAGTAATACATAAAACAGACTATGATGCAGTTGTATTAAATCTACGATCAGAAGAAGAAGTAAAATCAACATTTGATGATTTTATGAATAGATTCTCAAGTGTGGATGTTGCTGGTGTTCTTGTTGAAAAAATGGTTGGTAAAGGCCTTGAATTGATTATAGGAACAAATACTGATCCAACTTTTGGCCCTGTCATTCTATTTGGTGTAGGGGGAGTCATGGTTGAAGCAATCAAAGATGTGGTTTTTCGTTTGTGTCCAACAACTCAACTTCAAGCATTACAAGCTATTGAAGAAATCAAAGCAAGGGTTTTGTTAGAAGGTTTCAGAGGAATGCCAAAGGTGAATAAAGAAGAACTTTCTAATTTGATTGTAAAACTTTCAGAATTAGCATGGGAATATAAGGAGTATATTGCAGAAATGGATATTAATCCAATAATTGCAAATGAGGATGGTTTATTCCCTGTAGATGCAAGAATAATTCTGAAGTAATTCTCTTCTTCTTTTCTTAAGTAAGTGAAAAAGTAATTGCGAAAAACTAAATTTCCTCAAAATACTCTTCTAGTTCCACTTCCTCTTCTTTTTCCTCAGCAGAGAACCTAATATCCAAAGAAGAAATGGTTTCTTTCAGTGTTTCAAGTACTTTAGCATCATCTTCATAGTGTTGGGAGTCAATGATTCTTTTGTAAATTTCTTCAGGAAGATCATCAAAATATCTAATGCCATAAGCTATGGCGTCTCTAACTCTAGGATCAGAATCACTTTCAAGAATTTTAATTACTCTTTCCATAGTTTCTTTATCATTTAGATAAAGTATGCACAAAGCACCTGTTGCCCTTTCTAATGGAAAGCTACTTGTTAGCATTGATACAAGATTCTGAGAAGTTTGAGCTTTTTCTCCTCGTTTTGTCAAAATCAAGGCAAGCCAAGTTTTTAGGTATGGTGGAGATTTGTAAAATTTCTCATCTAAAGAAGGAATATCTAAATCTTTCCTGAGGAGTAGCTCTTTGAGTGCTGTATCTTTATTATCACCTGCTAAAGAGAGTAACAAAGTACCTAGTTTATCTTTTCTAAAAACAGCTATCAAAATTATTGGTATATAGAAAAGAGCAATTAAGGGATATACTCCTACTCTATTATAGATTAAACCATTAACTGCATAGAAGAAGTAAAAAATTCCTCCAATCAATCCAGCTATTTTTAGAGGATATTGATAATTAAAATTACTTCTTATAATTGGATTCTTAACCCAGAGGTAGCTCAATGAAAATGCGATGAACCCAACAGAAATAGGAACAGCTGTATACAGAAATACTGTTGTACCAATAACTGTTTGTTCAGTTATCGCTGTCGTTAGATACATAATACCAAAATATAGAGCTAATGGAATTGTAGTTCCTAAAATCACGGTAGTCAATCTTCTTCTGATCGATTTTTCCTCAAGAAACTTAGTTTGCTTTTTCAGTGTAGGAATAACAGATTCACTCATCTGGAGAGTTGCCTGAGTCATTGTTGACAATAGTCCAGTGAAGCTTTGCTTTCCATATTTTTTCGTAATAAGTGAATTAACCACACCAACTAGAACAATGAAAATAATAAGTGAGAATAAAATACCTAGGTATGTAAAGACAAATTGCAATATTATTTCGATTACAAGTACTACTAAGAAGAATACAAATAAAACCAATCCCTGATTTCTGATTGTTACATATGCCTTCCTAAAGAATGCTGCTGTGTCTCTATAGAAAACCAGCGGATATGCAATCATTCCTGCTAAACCTGCATATTGTATCCCTTGCAAAGTTTTGATTAAGGTAGCTGATATATACGATTTCTCGGGAAAATCCCATTTTAAAATAATAAGAAACTCAACAATATTAGTGGTTTCATATCCAAATGCAAAACCAAGGAACAAAATGATGAAAGATAACTCAATTCTCCTACTAAGATGATAAACCATTATCGTTACAAATGCGATAAGAGAATAATACAGAATATCATTTAGCAAAGGTAAAAGCAGTGAATATGATTTAGTTTGAAATGCCTCGATTAAATATTGGGGCATTGAAAACTGTGATAATAAATAGAACATCAATAATGTTGATGCAGTAACAATAGCTACTCCGTCTATCGTTCCAACTTTCTTGTTCATAGAATACATTATTCCAGAATAAAGAAGAGCAAATACCGCTGCTGATGCTAATATAGAAGCTATAAGAATTATGTATTGATTTGTTGACTGCCAATCGACACTACCTCCTCCATTTCCAGGATCTCCTCCATTTGGATCCAAAGGATTCACAATACCGGCAATTTTGTTAACAGCTGGTTCCAAGAAAGTATTATATAGGTAAGATAGACCAAAAACAAACGAAAGACCAAAAAATGCTACTTTGGCTATGTTGAATTTATTTTTAGCTATTTTTTTAGGTGAGTTAATTCTAATCCCAAGTTTCATAATATAATATACAGATAAACCTACAACAGCTAGTAAAGTTCCAACATAAAGTGAGATGTAGGAGTTAGGATTTATAGATTCACTTGCACCAAAGAGATCTTTGAAGAGATTTGCACCAACTAGAAAGCCTACCAAAGCACCTAATAGAATGCCAAGAAGTTGCCCACCAAATTGAACAGTCCAATCCATAAAAACTAAGTCTCTTCCTAGAATTACACTAAATGATTCATATTGATCCTTTGGTAGAACACCTTTAGCTTTAAAATTCTTCCAAAATTTATTGAGGAATTGCCTTATTCTTGTAGAAAAGTTCTTCACTTGTTCAGGCTCTGGCAATGTCATTAATTAAACCTCAATATCACTCAGTATTACATCAAACTGTGTTTTTCTTCTCCTTCTTGATTTTCTTAATCTTTTAGTAATTTTATAAATGATGAAAAATACTATCGCAACTGCTATTGCAATTCCAGTATAAACTATATTCCAATTTCTAGTTACTTCAATAAATAATTGATAAGAGTTATCAAACTCGTAAAGCTCATATATTTGACTTTCAGAATCTGTAAAAATAGAAATATTCCAAGCTTTCAGTCCGAATCCCTGAAATTCTTCAAAAATGATTGGGATTGCTTCCATTATGTCAAGCCCCCCTTCAATTTTTTTGTTGATTCTTATTGTATCATTGACAACTACCCTTACCCAAAAAGGAGCAGAAGGTACTGAACCATTATTCTGAACTATAATATCTAATTGAAGTCTCCTGAATTCTGTAGGATTTGTTGGACTTACAATTACTTCTCTTACATTTAAATTGGGGAATCTATACCATGACGGAAAGAAGGTAGATGTGTTGTCAAAGTGTGATAATAAATTGAGTGGGTAGAGATTGTTAGCAGAACTGTTCCAATTGGCTGATTCTGGGGGTGAAGTTAAAAGAAAACCATGGAATGAGCCATTTGCAAAAATACCAAGAGAATTATTCCAAATATGGGTAAATGAATCACCAAGATTCTTTTCAACATATCCTCCAACATCATAGTAAATAGTTCCATTATCTTCTGATATCATTGGAATTATCCAAGATTCTTCTCTATGAACAATAATGCCTAATTCTTGGTTTTTATAACTTAAAGCAGTTAAGTACCATTCAGCATAAGTCATTTTTTCTGATGCCATGTATTGAACTGTTGCTTTATGAGTCGTTCCATTAAAAGTATAATTGTACATTAATGCTAATGAGAAATTTATATAATTACTAGTAATATAGTGGTAAAACTCACCTGCAGCAAGTCCACTATTAGAAAGCGTTACTACTCCATTTTCAGGTAAATCCTCTATAGGATCATTCAGATTACTTGTTATAGGATGAATAGTTTCCCCCTCGCCTATTGTAGATATAGTGAGTTCAGTATCACCTTGTAAAAGCGGGATTGAATCAATTTCTTGTGCTGGATATACATAATACTCTTTTCCCCACAAAAAACGGGGAATTGCATTGTATGCAAATGATCCTTCTGTAGTTGAGAGAGAATAAAAAACCACTCCAATTGGATTAGTGGATTCAATAATCGTACCCTTTTGTACATCTAATTCCAAAGTGTCTCCTATAAGTGGTAAATCATAAAACTCAGGATTTTCTCCGGGATTTGTAATTGTAACATCTGTTGAATTAATTCCTGCTACTATCATTGCTTTCATATTGTCATACTGACTTTGATAATGCCTACCCCACATAGACATGACTAAGGGGGAATAGGAAAATGTATCATCAAAGGTTGAATTACTAAATGGATGATATATATTAATTTGAAGTGGTGCAAAGGTTTGAATCAAAGACCCATTTACTAGATTAGGTTCAAACAAGGGATTGATTACCAATGTTTCATTTTGGTTTAAAATGGTTTCATTTCCATGTTCTATAGATTCGAAACCAAAGATTATCGGAACACCATCATAGAATGTATTGATTGTTATTAAAGTCGGAGCAAATGGTCCAGATTTTATTACTAAAGGAATTCTATAATTCATATATAATCCTCCTGCGGAACCCCCACCACTTGTATCTGCACCTCCTCCATCTGGAGGGGGAATATCTCCTGAGCTAGGACTCCCAGCAATTGCGTACTCAAAAGTTGTGATAATGATGAAATTGCTTGAGGTTATGATTAACAGTAGAATAAATAGAGACTTGACTCGAACGTATTTCATCTTACTAGTCCTCTCCTCTTTGAACCAAAATAAGTAAGCAATAGTCTTTCTGTTAGAACAGTTGTTGGCGCATCTATCACTTCTATATTTAAACCTCTAACTTTTCGCTTAAATTCATTAATTTTTCTAATCTCGAGGCCGAGCTCATACATGAACTTTCCTCTTTCAAGTAAATTACTAAAATTAACTGTTTCTATTTCTCCTGTTTCAGGATCTTGATATTTTACTTGTCTAGGGTTTTTAGGAAATAAAAATTCTTCAGGATCATGAATATGAAATAGTTTAAAATCGTGATGCTTAACATTGGCAACCTTGAACCCATCCATTGCTTCCTCAAGATTGCCATGAAGGTCGGTAAGTATTATTATAATCGACCTTCTCTTCTGAGCTAAAGCAATTTCTTTTACAGTTTCACCTATGTTTGTACTACCAAATGGAGCAATCTTCAATATTTCATTAAAAATATGATAAAGGTGTGTTTTTCCACCTCTAGCAGGAATATATTTGTGTATTTTTTCTGAGAAAGAAACCCATCCAAAATTATCTCTGTTATTCATAACAGTATATGCAAGGGTAGCTATTGCTTCCACTGCCATTTTAATCCTGGGATTTGGTTCACCTAGTAACATAGAATAACTGGTATCTAACATTAATATGACATTTGTATTCCTCTCTTGTTCATAATCCCTAACTATCAATTTGAAAGGAACTCTGGATGAAGCATTCCAATCTACAAATCTGAGATCATCACCCTGAATATATTCTCTTAAATCTGCATATTCAGTACCAGGTCCTCGAAAGATGGATCGTCTATGTCCTTGAAGGAAGCTAGTAGTTTTCTCTTTGGCAAGAATCTCTAATCTCTTTAGCTTCTTCAGAGGTATTTTAACGCTCTCCTTTTTTTCTTTCACAGTTTTTGGTTCACCTGCTACTGACATTATTTCACCTTTGTTTTACAAGTTCTTCATAGATGTTTGCTGCAGATGTTAGGATAGTTTCACCTTGTTTCAAAACATAATTATCATCCCAAAGTAAACTGTCTACTACTTTAAAAACCTGAATTGCTTCCTTGTGTAATTTCTTATCCTCTTTAATTATATCTAAAACAAGATTATTTAGACCGACTAGAGATACAATGTTAACCTCCCCCTTGACAATTCTTGAGAGTATTTTTTGATAGGTTTGAATAATTTTTATAGATTCTTTTCCCTTCTTCTTAACCTTACCCATGTCAATAACTAGCGGTTCTTTCTCTTTTACTCTATCCTTCATTTCCTCTTCTAGAATCTCATCAAGTTCTTTATCCACACCTCTTGATATTCTAACCTTCTTTTTGATGAGTACTGAAATAAATGCAAATAATGGGAAGAGGTTATACATCCAACTTGGTTCATGAATTCCTTTCTTTTCCAAGTTTTTCGAAAAATATCTATTCAGAGATAAAACTACTACTAGAATGATAAGAAACAAGTTGCAAATAATCATCCATGAATAGGATGGATTATTGGCATTCATAAAAATCATTACTACCGCACTTAGGAAGAACCAAATCGCCATTGTGATGAAGACATACCCTTCTTTTTGCCAGAATAACCATACACCAAGAACGCTTGATATTATAGTAACAGCATAAAATATCAAAACCTGAGTCACAGTAATTCCTGACCAAAATGTGAAATAATATCCAACTAACATTAGTGTTGCAAACATTGTTGCTCCAATTGCAATCTGAAACATTTGTCTTGTTTGGCTCTCAAATTTGATATCCTGTCTTAGCTGTTGTCTATCAAGACTGCCTCTAAATTTTTCATAATTTTGATAAAGGATAGCAAACATGATACCAGATACAAGAGCTACATCTAATATGGAGATAAACAGTGTTGTACTTCGCAAAGCAGCTGATTCAACTTGATATACCTCTAGAAACTTTGCATAGATTTCTTCATGGAAGGATAGGGGTGCAAAGATGATAATAAGTATCACATACATTAACCAAATTAAGTTGTTGGATGAACTTACTATGTCTAGTGCAACAGGTGGTTCAGCAACCATCCATTCTGCTCCACTTAAGAAACGAGGCATTCTGTTCTGTATGTATCTTGCTCTTATTATTCGTTCCAGAATCTCGGACCCAACTATTACAATACTAATTATTGGTAGAATAACCCAGAGTCCAATAGGATTTGGTGTGGGTCCTAATATAAGTAGAAAGAGATCTACTCCAGTAGCTTCTGCAATCACTTGTCCTGCAGATGGAACAAAATACTGTA